>NZ_JVGV01000018.1:0-162578 GCF_001076775.1 Streptococcus pseudopneumoniae | reverse complement strand
TTTTTTCATTGTTCAGTACTACAACCTTAGTTGTAGTGCCCTGCACATTGGTTCGTCTTGTTCAGTTTTCAAAGGTCTTTGTCACTCACTTCTCTCAAGCGACAACTATATTAGTATATCACAGGTGCTTTCGCTTGTCAACACTTTTTTGAAACTTTTTTAATCTTTTTTCATCAAGTGTTCCATCCGCAACATACCATAGTCCGTACGGGATTCGAACCCGTGTTACCGCCGTGAAAAGGCGGTGTCTTAACCCCTTGACCAACGGACCAGAGTTGTTATTTTCAACTCTTACTATTATACAGACTTTTTCTGACTTGTCAACTACTTTTTTGAACTTTTCTAATTAATTTTACAACAGCTTCCGTTCGAGCTGTATGTGGGAACATATCGACCGACTGGATATAATGAAGATCATAGACTTCTACTAAGCGTACTAAATCACGAGCCAAGGTCGAAACATTGCAAGAAATATAGACCATCTTTTCTGGTACATAGGTAAGAATAGTATCTAATAACTTATCGTCCAGACCTGTACGTGGTGGATCCACAATCAGAGCATCTGCTCGGTAGCCTTCCTTATACCAGCGAGGAATAATCTCTTCTGCCGTTCCAGCTTCATAATGAGTATTGTCAAATCCCATTCTTTTAGCATTTCGCTTGGCATCTTCAATAGCTTCTGGAATAATATCCATACCTCTGAGTGTTTTAACTTTCTTTGCGAAGGCAAATCCAATCGTTCCAACTCCACAATAAGCATCAATCAAATGGTCTTCTTTATTTACATCCAAGGCTTTTACCGCCTCATTATAAAGAACTTCTGTTTGTTCAGGATTTAGTTGATAGAAAGCTCGAGGAGATAGTGAAAATTCATAATTGAGTACACCTTCTTGAATACTCTCTTCTCCCCATATAATCTCTGTCTTTTCACCATAAATCTCACTGGTTTTAGCTGTATTTGTATTAACAGCTACTGTCACAACCTCTGGAAAATCTTTAATTAAATCTTTTACCAGCAGGGTTAAATTAAGCTGGCGGTTTGTAACAACAATAATCTGAACCTGTCCAGTCTTTCTTGCTCGTCGGACCATTATAGTTCTAACACCTAGAACTTTTCTCTCATCCGTGATTGGAATCTGGTGATAAGTAAGCAATTCTGCTAGACGATTAGCAATCACTTGGGTTTCCTTGTCTTGTACCAGGCAGTCTTTCAACTCTACTAAATAGTGAGAGCTTTCTGCATACAGACCTGCCTTGACCTGATTTTTAAATTTTCGAGTCTGAAATTGTAACTTAGCACGATAGTACTTGGGTTCCTGCATACCAATCGTCGGGCGGATTTCATAGTTTTCATATCCTGCAGGAGCGAATTTTTTCAGCGCTTGGTGAAGTAAGTCCGTCTTGAACTCCAGCTGCTTATCATAATGCAGGTGCATGATTTGGCAACCACCACATTCATTATAGATAGTACAAGCTGGCACAACTCGGAATTTTGACTTCTTATTAACCTTTAGTAATTTTGCTTCAACAAAGTTGCGTTTAATAGAAGTAATCTGACAATAGATATCTTCACCTTTGAGTGCTCCAGGTACAAAGACTAATGTTTTTTGGTAAAAGCCGATTCCCTCACCATTAATTCCCATGCGCTTGATTTTTAATGGTATTTTTTGTTTCACTTTCAGATTCATACCCCTATCTTATCACATTTTGAGTTATAATAGAACTATGAAAATCACAAAACTTGAAAAGAAAAAAAGACTCTATCTGATGGAGCTTGATAATGGCGACAAATGCTACATCACCGAAGATACAATTGTTCGCTTTATGTTATCAAGAGATAAGGTGATAAGCCAAGAGGAATTGAAAGAGATTCAGGACTTTGCTCAATTTTCTTATGGTAAGAATCTAGCCCTCTACCACCTATCCTTTAAAGCACGTACTGAAAAAGAGGTCAGAGAATATCTAAAAAAATACGACATTGATGAAAAAATAGTTTCTCAAGTCATTGCTAATCTTAAAGAAGATAAGTGGATTAATGATAATCAGTACGCTTATGCTATCATCAATGCCAATCAACTTTCAGGAGACAAGGGACCTTATGTACTGACTCATAAATTAGCACAAAAAGGAGTTTTAAAATCTACTATAGAAGAGATCTTGAAAGAATTTGATTTTTCGGAAGTTGCTCAACGTGTAGCTAATAAACTCTTGAAAAAATATGAAGGAAAACTTCCAGCTCGTGCCTTGCAAGATAAGATTATCCAAAACTTGACCAACAAAGGATTCTCTTACTCTGATGCTAAAAGTGCCTTTGATGAGTTGGATAGTCAAGTTGACCAAGAAACGACTCAGGAACTCATCTCCAAGGAACTTGATAAGCAATATGCTAAGTATGCCCGAAAGTATGAAGGATACGAACTTAAACAGCGTTTAACTCAAGTTTTATCACGAAAGGGCTACGATTTTTCGGATATAGCAAGCGCTCTCAGAGATTATCTTTAATATTTTCATGTAAAATTCACAGATTTTAGGTAATTTTATGGTACAATAGTAAACGATAAACTTATAAATTGTAGAAAGTTGGTTAGTTATGAAGCTTCCAAAAGAAGGCGACTTTATTACAATTCAAAGTTATAAGCATGATGGGAGTCTCCACCGAACTTGGCGGGACACCATGGTACTAAAAACAACAGAAAACGCCATTATTGGTGTCAACGATCATACACTGGTTACCGAAAGTGATGGTCGTCGTTGGGTCACTCGAGAACCGGCTATTGTTTACTTTCACAAGAAATATTGGTTTAATATCATTGCCATGATTCGTGATAATGGAATCTCCTACTATTGCAACATGGCTAGCCCCTACTATCTGGATGAAGAAGCACTAAAGTATATTGATTACGATTTGGATGTTAAAATTTTTACAGATGGGGAAAAACGTCTCTTGGACGTTGAGGAGTATGAGCGTCACAAACGCAAAATGAATTATTCTGATGACTTGGACTATATTTTAAAAGAACATGTCAAAATTCTTGTTGATTGGATTAATAATGGACGTGGTCCTTTCTCAGAAGCCTATGTAAACATTTGGTACAAGCGCTATGTAGAACTAAAGAATCGGTAAAGTTGTCAAACTGGGGTGAGAGCCCTGGTTTTTTATTTTAATACTCAATGAAAATCAAAGAGCAAACTAGGAAACTAGCCGCAGGCTGTACTTGAGTACGGCAAGGCGACGTTGACGCGGTTTGAATTTGATTTTCGAAGAGTATAAAAAAACCAGCTTTACAGCTGGGCTTATCCTTATATATCTAATTTCGTAACAGTAAATTTGATGTGGGAATAGTCTTTTTCAACATCCTTATCCAGCAAGAAAGCTGTAGCATCTTTCTTAACCTGAACCAGGTCAATATTCTGAGCTTGGGCTGCATAGACACAACCACAATAACATTGACGGTAAATGTCATACTCTTCACACATCTCTACCGAACGTTTGTAGCCTTGATTTTTCTTGAAATCACTTGGAAGATAGTGGGTTGTATAAATTTTTTGCACATCGATTCCGATACTATTAATGGTTTGAGAATTCTTATGAGGACTGATGGTCAAGGCTGAGCCAAAGTAGTCAAAGCCCAAGTCCATAGCCACTTGAGCTGTCTTATCCAGTCGGTAGTCAAAGCAAACCTGGCAACGGTCGCCACCTTCAGGCTCTTCTTCCAAACCTCGAACCAGTTTACGATATTCGTTAGGTTCATAAGGAGCTTCTAGGTATTGAACGCTATTGCCAGTTCGCTCATTGAAATCACTGACAAACTTTTTAGTCACATAGGCACGCTTATGGTATTCTGCCTTGGGATGGATATTAGAATTGGCAAAATAGATTGTCACATCTGCATACTTGGTCAAATATTCGAGGGTATAGGTACTGCAAGGGGCACAGCAAACGTGCATGAGAATGGTTGGCCGTTGCTCATTTTTCTCCCATACTTGTACCATCTTCTGCATGACACGGTCATAATTAATCTTCTGATTGAGGTTCATCTTGCTCAGAATTTCTTCTACATCGATCATGTTCTTCTCCTTTTTCTAGTCTTATTTTATCATATAAGTTAGGAGAGCTCAAATCTATTTAGAAGTGAATATCATAAAAAGGAGGAATAGCCATTCCCTCCTTTTGTGTTTTTTATAAGTTGTTTTCTATAGAAAGCTTACATCATCCCACCCATCATACTTGGATCCATTGCTGGAGCTGGGGCTGCTGGTTCTGGTTTATTGGCTACGACTGCTTCCGTAGTCAAAATCAAGCTGGCTACAGATGCTGCATTTTGTAGAGCTGAACGACTCACTTTAACTGGGTCGATAATCCCTTGATCAATCATGTTAACCCATTCGCCAGTTGCTGCATTGAAGCCTGTACCAACTTCAGCATTTTTCAAACGATCGATAACGATAGAGCCTTCAAATCCTGCATTGTGGGCGATTTGACGAACAGGTTCTTCCAAAGCACGGAGAACAATATTGCGACCCGTTGCTTCGTCTCCTGTTAATTCCAAATCAGCTACGGCAGGGATAACATTTACAAGGGCTGTTCCACCACCTGCAACGATTCCTTCTTCAACAGCTGCACGAGTAGCGTTGAGGGCATCTTCAATGCGGAGTTTCATTTCTTTCAACTCAGTTTCAGTTGCAGCTCCGACCTTGATGACTGCTACACCACCTGACAATTTCGCCAAGCGTTCTTGCAATTTTTCACGGTCAAATTCAGAAGTTGTGGTTTCGATTTGAGACTTGATAACTGCAACACGGTGAGAAATCGCTTCAGGATTTCCAGCACCTTCTACGATAACCGTGCTATCTTTGTCCACAGTTACTCTCGCTGCTTGACCAAGTGCTTCAATTGTAGCATCTTTCAACTCAAGACCTAGGTCTTCTGTGATAACTGTTCCGCCTGTTAAGATGGCAATGTCTTCAAGCATGGCTTTGCGACGGTCACCAAAACCAGGTGCCTTGACTGCTACCACGTTGAAGGTTCCACGAATCTTGTTCAAAACAAGAGTTGGAAGAGCTTCGCCATCTACATCATCCGCAATAATCAAGAGTGGACGATTGCTTTGGAGAATACTTTCTAGGAGTGGCAAGATTTCTTGGATATTTGAAATCTTCTTATCAGTAATCAAAATGTATGGATTTTCAAGATCAGCTACCATTTTTTCGCTATCTGTCACCATGTACTGTGAAAGGTAACCGCGGTCAAACTGCATTCCTTCAACAACTTCAAGCTCTGTTTCCATACCACGTGACTCTTCGATAGTGATGACTCCATCTTTGCCAACTTTTTCCATAGCTTCAGAGATGTATTCACCGACTTTTTCAGAACGAGAAGAGACGGCTGCAACTTGAGCGATAGCTTCTTTGTTGGCAACAGGAATAGCATTGTTTTTCAAGGCTTCAACTGCTGCAGCAACTGCTGTTTCAATCCCACGACGAATGCCAATTGGATTGGCACCTGCAGTGACGTTTTTGATTCCTTCACGGACGATAGCTTGGGTCAAGACTGTTGCAGTCGTAGTCCCGTCACCTGCGATATCATTGGTTTTAGAAGCTACTTCTGATACCAATTTGGCACCCATATTTTCAAAATGGTCTTCCAATTCGATTTCTTTGGCAATAGTCACACCGTCATTGGTAATCAAGGGTGAACCGAATGACTTTTCAAGAACGACATTACGGCCTTTTGGTCCCAAGGTTACTTTAACAGTGTCTGCAAGGATATCGACACCACGGACCATAGCTGAACGGGCATCAGATGAAAATTTAATTTCTTTTGACATACTTACTTTCTCCTTCTATTTTTCAATGATAGCCAAGATGTTAGCTTCGCCTACGATGATGTACTTTTCATCGCCATCTTTGACATCAAGACCTGCGTGTGCTTCAACCAAGACACGGTCTCCAGCTTTAACACTTGGAGCAACCAAGTCACCGTTCAAGGTACGAACACCTTGTCCAGTAGCCACAACTTGAGCTGTTTTGGTTTTTTCTTGGGCTGAACCTGCGAGGACAAAACCTCCAACAGTTTGTTCTTTTTCTTCTACTTTTAAGACCACACGGTCCCCTAATGGTTTCAACATCTGATTTCCTCCATAATGAGATAGATATCATTAGCACTCTTTACACTTGAGTGCTAATTCATAGTTCTATTGTATCACTTGGTCAGAAATAGTCAAGAAAAAAGTCTGACTTTCTCAAGATAAAAAGCCTGAGACCAACTCAGACTTTTTAATGCTTAAAATGGCAATTCTTCCTCTTCCAAAACCAAATCCGCCAAATCTTGTCCTGCATTATTTTCACGCATGGCACGTTGAGCACGACTTTCCAAGAGTTGGAATCCAGTAACAAGTACTTCGGTCACGTAGTTCATCTGGCCATTTTTCTCAAAACGACGGGTACGCAATTCCCCATCAACGGAAATGAGACTACCTTTGGTTGCGTAGCTTGCCAAAGTTTCTGCTAGTCTGCCCCATAGGACCATATTGACAAAATCAGCTTCGCGTTCCCCGTTTTGGTCTTTGTAACGACGATTTACAGCGATAGTTGCTCGCGCTACTGACTTGTCATTGTTGGTTTTATGCAATTCTGGTGTAGACGTTAAACGTCCAATCATGATAACTTTATTATACATATTTTCTTCCTCCTACTTATCTATTCGTAGGAAATCAAAAAAGTTACAGAAATTTGTAACTTTTCGAGGAAATTTTTTACTTTTTATGAACCATAAATCCTGTCGCCTGTTGATTTGCCATAATGGTCATATCTGTAATCTGCACACGACGAGGTTGACTGGTCACATAGACTACTGTATCTGCAATATCCTGAGCTTGCAAGGCTTCGATTCCTTGGTAAACGGACGCAGCTCGTTCTTTATCACCGTGAAAACGTACCGTCGAAAAATCTGTTTCGACAATCCCCGGTTGAATGGTTGTCACCTTGATATCCGTTGCAATGATATCAATTCGCAGACCATCTGAAAAGGTCTTAACCGCAGCCTTGGTAGCTGAGTAAACAGCGGCACCCGCATAGGCGTAGATTCCTGCGGTTGACCCCATGTTGATGATATGTCCTTGATTGGCTTTTACCATTACTGGCAAGAAACAGCGAGTGACTGCCATCAAACCTTTGACATTGGTATCCAGCATGGTCAACATATCCAACTCTTCATAGTCCTGATAAGGTGCTAAACCTAGAGCCAGACCGGCGTTGTTGACCAGAATATCAATCTGACCTATCGTTTCTAAAATATCGGAGCAGACAGTCTTCACCATAGTCATATCCGTGACATCTAGTGGAAAGGTCCAAACTGTTTGATTTGGAAAGACTTCTGCAAACTCCGACTTGAGGGTTTCTAGTCTGTCTATCCGTCGTCCAGTTAGAACGACATTCTCACCCTGCTCCAGATAAGCACGCGCAATCGCTTCACCAATTCCTGATGTCGCTCCTGTAATCACAACATTTTTTGCCATCTTATTTCCTTCTAGCTGGTCTATCAGATACTAACAACTTCTTAGGCAGTCCAGTGCTTAGCTGGATCAAATGGAGTTCCGGCAACTTGGTCTTCTGATAATTCAATAATACCACGTTTTTGCGGAGCATTTGGCAAATGCAATTCACGAGGGCTACACATCATGCCAAAACTCTTTTCGCCACGAAGCTCACCTGGGAAAATAAGATTGCCTTTGGGCATCATAGCTCCAGGAAGAGCCACAATGGTTTTCAACCCCACACGCGCATTAGGAGCCCCTGCAACGATTTGCACTGTCTTGTCACTTGCGACTGCAACTTGGCAGATGTTGAGGTGGTCACTATCTGGATGAGCTACCATCTCGACAATTTCACCAACAACAAACTTAGGTTCCTTGTCATTGACAATTTCTTCTGCAAAACCTTCCGCTTGTAATTCTTGGTTCAAACGAGCGACTTGCTCATCTGTCAAAAATACTTGACCGCGCTCTGCAATTTCAAATAAACTTGAAACTTCAAAAATATTCCAAGCCACTGTTTCCTCATTATCTTTTAGAAAAACACGGGCTACCTTGCCTTTGCGCTCCACATCCAGTTTGGCATCTCCGCTATTTTTCACGATGACCATAAGGACATCACCGACATATTCTTTATTATATGTAAAAATCATTGTTTCCTTTTTCTCCTATTTCAGTCCTGCTAAAAAGTCGTTAATTTGTTGCTTGCTTTTACGGTCGCGATTAACAAAACGACCAATTTCCTTGTCTTTTTCTAGAACAACAAGGCTAGGAATTCCATATACATCCCAGAGTTTGGCCAAATCCATATACTGGTCTCTATCCACTCGAATAAAGTTGAACTCTGGATTGGTCTCCTCAATTTCTGGTAAGGCAGGATAGATATAACGACAATCGCCACACCAGTCCGCCACAAAAAGAAAGACCTTCTTGCCATCTTTTTCCACTAAAGATGCTAGTTCTTCTAAACTTGCTGGTTGTATCATAGGACTTCCTCCTCATAGACTAGGTCTTCATTTTCATAGACAAAGGTATAATGACGGCCATCCTCAAAAATGACGCCACCAACCAAGCTCTCTAGACTGCTTTCATAGTCCTGAACATAGAGTGTCGCAATTTCCCCCATGTCTGAAAAATGGTCTCGTACAATCGCTGTCAACTCTTCCTGAGTCTTCATGAGCTTACGGTCATCTGCAACTTTTTTCGTAGCAAGGGCAAGGCTTCCAATACCTAGCAGAGCCAAGCCTGCCATCCACATTTTTTTAGCTTTCATACCATTCATTTTAACACAAAAAAGGCTTTAGGACAAATGAGGAAGCAGCAGAAAAGCAAGTAAAAAGCCCCTTTCCTTTAAGGAAAAGGACTTCTTATACTCAATGAAAATCAAAGAGCAAACTAAGAAGCTAGCCACAGGTTGCTCAAAGCACTGCTTTGAGGTTGTAGATAGAACTGACGAAGTCAGCTCAAAACACTGTTTTGAGGTTGTGGATGAAGCTGACGTGGTTTGAAGGGATTTTCGAAGAGTATTATTCTTATTGCCAGGCGCCTGAGTTACCAACGTAGTAACCATCAGGGGTGTAGGTATTGCGAAGCATCTTACCTGATGAAGCCAGATAATACCACTGGCCATTATCTTTGACCCAATCATTCGCTAGCATGGCACCAGAAGAACTTACATAATACCATTCTCCCTTATCATAAACCCAAGTGCTTGCTTTCATGGCTCCTGAAGTTGATAAATAGTACCACTTGCCTTGGTCGTAAAGCCAGTCACTCGCAATCATGGCTCCTGATGATTTAAAGGCATACCAGTTGCTACCTTGATAAAGCCAAGTTTGATTGAACATGACTCCTTTATCATTCATAAAGTACCAAGTTCCCTTGTCATAAACCCAATCCTTCTGCACTAATTGACCTTGTTTTTGATAGTACCAGTTTTGGTTTGATTTTAGCCAGCTTTCGGCTTTTACAATCGGATAAAGTTCTTTGAAAGATCCTCCATCATCATATTTACGACTGATAGTTTTTAGTTTTTCAAGTTTCAACTCGCCATTGTCATAGTCTGTCCAAGCAAAGACTTTTTGACCATTGACAGTCTCTGGTAAAGTAGCAGTGTAAGTCTTGGTTTGATAATCCCATTTAGCATCGAGGTAAGTGTATTGATCATTTGATTCTTCAATACGGTAGTAGCCTCTCTTTCCACTATCATTATGAATATCATCCACAACTTTCGTTGACCAGGTCTTGACTTCATTTCCGCTCTTGGCCTCTACCTTGATATCTCCTCTATAGCCATATGGAACATAGAAATTCAGATAACGCCCTTCTACGCCAATCATAGACTTGTCCTTTTCTTGACCTAGGAAATTGACAGTTTGATCTTGACCATTGAGACTAACTGTCCACTCGATTTTCTCTGTTTTTGGCAAATCCAAGACTTTAATATCCACTTCATGGCCATTATTAAACCGGAGAATGTTGCCATCTTGATACTGAACTCCACATTTAACAACCCATTCTTCTTTCAGCTCGAAGGCCTGCCCTGAATGAGGAAAAGCCAGTAAAGCTAAACCTGCTAGAGACAAACCAAATAATGTGATTTTTTTCATTGTAGATCCTCCTTAGGATTTTTTATGTTAATTATATCACTATGTTTTTATTTTGCAACTCATATCCTAAATATGCAATCAAAAAACCTCTGAGATTGTTCTCAAAGGTTCTGATTTTGCTAATTACTATTCTCAACCGCTGCAGTGACAAAGGCAGTGTAGAGTTCTTCTGGACGATTTGGACGACTTGAAAGTTCAGGGTGATACTGACACGCTACAAAGAATTTATTTTCAGGAATTTCCACAATTTCGACCAAACGATTGTCTGGAGAAACACCTGAGAAGACAAAACCTGCTGCCTCAAACTGCTCACGGAAGGCGTTGTTAAATTCATAACGGTGACGGTGACGACGTTGCACCACTTCTTTATTGTGATAAGCAGCCGCAGCCTTAGATCCACGTTTCAACTTAGACGGATAAAGCCCCAATCGAAGGGTTCCCCCCATATCCTCAACGTCAATCTGATCACGCATGATATCAATGATAGGGTATTTTGTTTCTGGTGCAAGCTCTGCAGAATTGGCACCTTCAAGACCTAAAACGTGACGAGCAAATTCGATACAAGTCAACTGCATTCCCAAGCAGACTCCCAACATTGGAACATCATTTTCACGCGCATAGCGAATGGCTTGGATTTTCCCTTCCGTACCACGCTGGCCAAAACCACCTGGTACGATGATTCCGTCCGCATCAGACAAGAGCTCTGCCACATTCTCTGCTGTCACATCATTGGCATTGATCCAATTGATTTTAACTTCTGCGTCGTTGGCATAACCAGAGTGTTTCAAGGCTTCAACCACAGAAATGTAGGCATCTTGCAACTCAACATACTTACCGACAAGGGAAATCTTGACTTGTTTCTTGAGGTTCATGACCTTGTCCACCATGGCTGACCATTCTGTCATATCTGCTACTGGTGCATCTAATTTCAAATGGTCACAGACAATTTGGTCCATACCTTGTGCCTGCAAATTCAATGGAATTTGGTAAAGGTGTTCAACATCCAATGATTCGATAACGGCTTCTGGTGCCACATCACAGAACTGTGCTAGCTTGTTTTTAATTCCTTGACCAGCTGGTTGCTCTGTACGAATCACCAACATATTTGGTTGAATTCCCAAACCACGCAATTCTTTTACAGAGTGTTGAGTTGGTTTGGTTTTCATTTCACCAGCAGCCTTGAGGTATGGAAGCAAGGTTGTATGGATGTACATAACATTATCCGCACCCACATCTGCCTTCATCTGACGAAGAGCCTCTAGGAATGGCAAGGACTCGATATCTCCTACTGTTCCACCAACCTCTGTGATAATGACATCAGAGTCGGTCGTTACAGCGGCACGCTTGATTTTCTCTTTCAAAGCATCTGTGATATGAGGAATGACTTGAACAGTTGCCCCAAGGTATTCTCCACGGCGTTCCTTACGAAGAACTTCACTGTAAATTTTCCCAGTTGTCACGTTGGAATATTTATTGAGATTGATATCGATGAAACGTTCATAGTGACCCAAGTCCAAATCTGTCTCAGCCCCATCATCTGTCACAAAGACTTCTCCGTGCTGGTAAGGACTCATAGTTCCCGGATCGATATTGATATAAGGGTCAAACTTTTGAATGGTTACTTTGAGACCACGATTTTTCAAGAGACGACCCAGACTCGCTGCGACAATCCCTTTCCCAATAGACGATACCACACCACCAGTTACAAAAATATATTTCGTAGACATAGATTCCTCTTTCTAAAATGCTCAAGGCCTTGTTGACTACGAGGGGACATAGGAAACAAGACCCTACTAATAAGAATAATCTGGGACGACTGCACCAGATTCACAACTAAAATACAAGAAGATAACTTCTTAAAAAAACAAAAATAGCTCCCTAAGAACTAGGGAGCCCCGACCTCTAAAAGAGGTGCCCGAACAATATGATACCTAAAAATAGGACAATTGTCAATAGCTAACTTTTATTCCTCGATGTTTTCAGAATCATCGTCTGAAAACTCATCGTCTTCTTCGTTGAGATCCACGTCTTCTCCCAAGTCATCTGGGGCGATTTCGTTGATTTCTGCATCGTAAGCTTCCACTTCATTTTTCTCATCATCTGGATTTTCATCATCGTATGAAAGAGCTGGATCTGCTTCGTATGCATCTTCATCTTCTGGATCATCTGCATTGTAGTCAATGGCATCTGAATCACCATCCATGAAGGCATTGACACGTTTTTTCTTAGCTTTTGGTGCTACTTCATCGTCGTCATTTTCCTCAAGAGCAATGATTTCTTCGTCGATTTCGTCCACACCATACCATGAACGAAGACCCCATTTGTTGTCTCCAAGTGAGATGAAGCTACCGTCAAAGTTCAACTCTGTGTAGAACAAAGGCAAAGCTTCACGGATATCGCTGTTTGATGTTCCAAGGTAGTTTTGAATTTCGTTTACAAGATCGCTAAAATGCATCTCATGATCGCGACCACGAAGTTCCAAGATAGCACGCGCTACCTCAATCATAGATAGTTCACTTTTTTCTTGCCCAGCAAATACTTCTAATTCCAAAGCGTTTCTCCTCATTTATACTACTATCGCCAGAGCGAACAGACTCTGACCTCATTTTATCATTTACTCTTTATTTTACGATAATTTTGCAGAATAGTCAAAGGTTAAGAAAAAATAAAGGTGAAATATTTCAGCTAATTGAAAGACCTGTGTAACATGACCTCAGGTATATTGATTTATTTATAACTCAAGGCTGCAACTCCAATACCAACCACAAACTGCAAGAGGATTCCTACAGAGATAAAGGATTATTTGTTGCGTCAAATCAAGTAAAAAGATCATTTCAGGTCCTGCCAGTAACTTCGTTTTCTTTCCTTTATTTCATTTTCCCTAGAATAGTGAAAAATCCTTCTCTTGTTAATGAGTTTCATAAGAAAAAGGCTGGAGAATCCAACCTTCTCTATTTATTCAGCTAAGAGTACTTCTTTGATGGTTTGTTTTTGGAGTTTTCTGTTGGATTGATAAAAGAGGCTTTCATAAACCACAGCAAAACCGATCAAAGTCCAGAAGCAAACATTCCCATCAAAGTGATGCTCAATCTTTTCAGGAACCGTATCTTTGATCACACCAATCAAGATTTCCATGATAGCGTACTGATAAGCCGTCCCAAGAACAAATCCTAGATAGGCCCAGAAACGATAGGGAGATAGGATATGGCCTTGGCATTCACGATCTGTGTAGCCAAAAGCCTTCATAAGAGCCAGGGTTTCGCGACTTTCTGAGACGACAATCCCCAATGACAAAAAGAGAATAGAGAAAGAAAGGATCAAGCCAATCATGATCATCATGGTTTGGATGATGTCATCTGTGTAGTCCCTTAGACCAAAGGACAGTTGAACCATGGCCGCAAAACACATAGAGCCAAAGACTACAAAAAATAGGATAGATTTTCTCCCCCAAATTAGTGACGAAGACAGCTCTTTTAGGAAGTCTTTCTCTTTCTTAGGAGCCCTCTTTCTCCTTTTGACCTTGATTGGTGTTGGGGACTTTTTCAATAAGCGAAGAGCCGGCGTTTGTAGTTGTCTTCTAGCATAACCAACCGCGATAAGCATAAAAAATACCGTTGGAAGGACCACAAAAGCAAGCAAGAGCTGCCAATGAAAATGAATGGTAATTTCTGGCAGGATCCCCTTTTCATTCCGGAAGTCATAAAAATGCCCCATCATAAGAAAAGAAGTGAAATAGCCAAGAAGCGCTCCGGCACCAAAACTGATCCCAAATGCCCAAAATCGTTTAGCCAGCTGGCCATTGCTATAGCCCAAAGCCTTTAAAATTCCTAATTGTTCCTTGTGATCATCGACAAATTGTTTGATATAAAAACACATGAGAAGGACCGACGTCAAGGACAAGACGACTCCACTGACCATGGCCACCATCCAAGAAAGCGAAATCTGGACATCATAGTAGGTCTGAATCATGGGATTGGTTTTAGAAATCTCCAACTGCTCGATGTCCAAGTAAAAATTCAAGAAGAGATTGGCCACAAAGACCGCACAAGCCCCAATTATACTGACGACAACTAATTTTCGAATATCTTTTACTGAAAACATGGCTTACCATCCAATCTCATAAGCAGTCTGAGGCTGATCATTGGTCACAACTTCGGTAATCTTGCCACTATTGACACGAATGATGGTTCTTGCCATATCCGCAATATTTTGATTGTGCGTCACCATGATGAGGGTCAAACCAAGCTTTTCCTTTAACTCCCAGATATAGTCGAGAATCTTGCGCCCCGTTTCTTCATCCAGGGCTCCCGTCGGCTCATCTAAGAAAAGAATCTCTGGCTTTTTGGCCAAGGCCCGAGCAATGGAGACTCTCTGCTGTTCCCCACCTGACAATTCACTCGGATACTTGTCCAGCTTATCGCCAAGTCCCAAATCCTCGATAATCTGCAAAAAATCATGATTGTTTGCCAGGTCTGCCCCCATCTTTACATTCTGTCTGACTGTTAGATTAGGCAATAAATAATACTGCTGAAAAATAAAGGCAATCTTCTCACGTCTAAAGGCTGTCAATTGAGTATCTGTGAGTTGAGCCAAATCCTGTCCTTGAATGAGGATATGTCCCTCGTCTACCTTTTCTAAACCTGACAGAACGTTTAAGAGAGTTGACTTGCCTGATCCAGAAGGACCGAGGATAACCACATCATCCTGGTCTTGAATCTGCAAATCAATCCCTTTTAAAACCTTGGTTTGGCCGTAACTTTTGTGCACATTTTCTAGTTGAATCATTTCTTTCCTACCATTTCTTTGATGAGAGATTGACAAACCTCTGTCAGTAATCCAATCACTTCTTCCATGCTGAATTGATAAATGCCAGAAGCAACCATTGAGGCCATCCCGTGCGAGTAGATAAATAGATGCTGGTACAAGCGACCAGCCTCCTCTACATTCAAAGGATAGTCTGCGACGATCGAATCCAGAACCAATTGGTAACTATGATCCTTCATGGGAAGAAAATCTTGAAAGCGACGAATCGGATCTTTGCTGGGATTTTGGAAAAGCAATTGAAAGAGTTGGGGGTCTTTTGAGGCAAAAAGGATATAAGCAACCCCGACGGATCGAAAAGGCTTCTCATCTTCTAAGGCCTTACGAATATACTCCACCACGACCATTTCCGCAGCACTAATAACCTCTGCTTGTAACTCGGCCATATTGGCAAATTGCCCAAAAATGACTCTTGGTGTGGCTCCCAGTTGCTCCGCTAATGCTCGAGCCGTCAAACTAGTCATGCCCTCTTCTCTCACCAATTGTAAAGCTGTCCCAATGATAGCCTCTTTACTAAATTTAACCTTTGGTGGCATAAGACTCCTTTCGCGCAACATTAGTTGCGCAACACTTGTTGCATAAAGAATACCATAAAAAAGAAAGACTTGTCAAGAAAAAACTGTAAAACACAAAACAAAAAGACAGCGAACTTTTTATTTCTTTGCTACCCAGCCGATGGCATCGATTGGTGGGTTCTCGGTATCAATCCAGATGAATTCAATGCCGATGATATATGAAATTAAGCTACAACATCGTACTTCCCAAAGCGGTTCGAACTTGTAGAATTAGTGGCTCTCTAAAAATAAGTAATTTTAAATCTTACTTCTGTTTCCAGAGTTTCTCTAATTCTTCAAAATTAATATCTTTCCAATTATCTTTCCATAATTGGAAGTATGGAATATCTTTAGACGAAGGTTTATCTTCACAAACATCAATTTTCACAATCGATGGTAAAATAGTTGCTTCTCCCATAAGCAATGCCTCTCCTGTTGCTAAGCTAGGTAACTTATCAACAATTCCTCCCATAGAATCCGGTAATAGCTGTCTTACATAAGATTGATCTATAGGATTTGTTAATCGCATTGTTATAAAATTACTACACTGTGAGAAGATTGTTTCAGAAATTTCAGAAGGTCTTTGACTAGCTAAAAGCAATGTAACCCCATATTTTCTTCCTTCTTTTGCAATTCGCTCTATCGACTGCCGAGAAGCTCTGTACTTAGTTAGAGAACTCTTAGGTACATACTTATGAGCCTCTTCATATACTAATAAAATAGGTACATCACAAACTAGATTCTTACTATCGTTAAATTGCTTATAGTAGTATCCATACTCAAACATAATTCTTGAAATCAAAGAAACAGTTATACTCAATACATCAAACGGCACTCCACTCAAATCAAGAATAGTAACATTAGTCAGAAAATCTTCACTATATCCAATAAGCTGTTTTAAAACTGATTGTAATGTTGCGCCCTCTATTCTATCACCTAATAAGAACTCCAACCTTTTATCATATATCTTTGACTCTAACCGACTAATATAATTTGATAATTTACCATTCAATGGACCAGCTTTTGTCTGTCCTTGCCTTGCTCCTGCAATTTGTTCTTCATTTTTTTCATGAGCATATTGCAAGACCTCTTGAATATCAAAATAAATAGGGGAATCAAAATGTAATTTCTCTTTTTCTTCCTCTAGTCCATTAATTTTTCTTTTTTTACTCTGAATAACAGACTTTTTAAAAATATTTCTCTGATTATGATCACTTCCCTCAGTATCTAGGAATAATTCTTGTAATTCATCACTATTTAATAACCAATATGGTAAAACTAGATCATTAACATTGATAAGCCTAGCATTTGGGAAAGCACTTTGATATTCATTATGAATATCAAAGATAAGTATATGTGAATTATTTAGCCCTTCATAACCACTATTTTTAGAATTTATAGCATTTTGAACAACTTTTGCAACCGTGTGAGACTTGCCCGAACCAGTTGAACCAACAATAGCAATATGTTTATTGAAAAATTTATTTCCTTCAACAGGAATCTCAATATCATTGTTAGATGATAACGAAGAGAATTTAAATTTAAGTTCATCTTTTATAGAATTTTCAAAAATTAACTTTATTTCTTCAATTTTAGCTGGTTCAACCGATTTAGGAGGAATAGTTATTGTATCACTTCCCCTCACAAATTTATTTTCTTCATCAATCATCCCTAAAGGTACAGCTTCAATAATATATTTAATATCAATTCTCTCATCAATTTCAATGGGCTCAATACAAAAATTCTCTATTGTAGCTATTAATGCCAAATCATTTTCATCAGCAATTCTAAGATATGAACCAATTTTTAATTTTTCTTCTGCAATTTGAAAGTCTGTGATTGACTTCACTTCAATTTTAATTTTATTAGGTTGTACTGAAATAACTTGAGCGTTTAGATTATCCATTTCTATCTCCTAAATAATATCTAATATATCTAAAATTTGTCGAATTTTAATTTCTGAATGTTCTCTCTTATCGAGAGTATCAATCTCTAAATTAAATTGATTACTTTTATTAAATATATATAAATTAATTGGTAATTGGTTATCCCTTTCTACTTCTACCAACCTCAGTAAAACAATTGATAAATCTATAGAATCTTCTAATATACGCAATGAAATTTTATTATATTTATCGGGTTTAATTAGCATTTCTTGAAATCTAAATTCTGAATTTTTAAACGGGAAACCATCTTTAAAGTAGCATCCTTCTTCATATAATTTCGCTTTTAATTCTGTCATAAAATCAGCATTGGAAGTATTATATAAATAGACAAAAGGACTAAATTGATGGACAAAACGAGAATACCTAGTTGATATTTTTGAAATCACATTTTTAACATCATTCATATTCTCTCCCTGACAATCAAGTAAGAAAAATCTATGTGCCGGTGATAAATTTGATACTCTTGGAAAATATTTTTTATGTATGATTTTTTTATAATCTTCCCACTCTAGCAATTCACTCATCCATCTTTCAAAATAGTAGTTTTTAGTTTTTATTCTATCCCAAAATTCTTTTTTTGAAATTTGACGCTTTTCAATATTATGTTCACATGCTAAGTCTTTAATTATTTTAAGAGCATTAAAATAAATCAATTCAATATCTTCTTCACTATAATCACTTAAATCATTTTGAATTTTAGATTTTATTTTTTCTATTTGATTTTCATAACTATCGGCTTTGATATTTACAAAAAGACGTTTATTAAAATCTTCAATATCATCTGTTTGTAAGGCTTCCTCAAATTTAATTTCTCCCTCTTTATTTTTTATTTGATAGTTTAAATTTCCTAATTCATCTGTAACTTCATATTTGCTAAAATCTAAAAAATATGTTCTTAGATTTTCCGTTGTTAATTCCCGTAGCTTCTCATGTCCTTTGTTATAAAAGCCATATAATTTATAAGTAAAATTCTTAGATTGAGCCTCCGTTCTGTTCTTTAAATAGTGTCTAAACATTAACTGTATTGGCTCTTTTATAATACTGTTATTAAACTCAGTTTCTTCATAATATTTACATTGAACAAATTGTATTTCATCACTATTTTCAATATCAATATCTTCAACTCCCTCAATGGTAACTATATTTGTTTCATTTGATTGTTCCAGGATCTCTAAAATTGATTTGTCAAACTGATAAAAATAACCCTTTATAGTATTCGTTGCTGATCTTGGTTTACTCATTATTTACCTCACTATGTGATTACTTTCGCTCCATTATACCAAAAACCCCAGCAAATTGCCGAGGTTTATAGTTTATTTCACTAACTTCTTCATCTCATCAATACGTGCGACTGTCGCGTCGTATTTCGCTTGGTAGTCGGCTTGTTTGTCGCGTTCTTTTTGGACGACTTCTGGTTTGGCATTGGCTACGAAACGTTC
The DNA here is from genome assembly GCF_001076775.1 of Streptococcus pseudopneumoniae. Taxonomy (GTDB): domain Bacteria; phylum Bacillota; class Bacilli; order Lactobacillales; family Streptococcaceae; genus Streptococcus; species Streptococcus pseudopneumoniae_G. The sequence goes on along the minus strand of NZ_JVGV01000018.1, from coordinate 143,677 downwards.
GTTAGAGAGTTTCTTACCAACCATATCCAGTTCTTTTTGCCATTTAGCCAGTTCCTTGTCGAGGCGAGCTAGTTCTTCTTCGACATTGAGGAGGTCTGCCAGTGGCAAGTAGATTTCTGCTCCTGTGATGACGCTTGACATTGCGAGTTCAGGTGCAGGGATGTTTGATGCGATTTCCAAGTGTTCTGGATTTGTGAAGCGTTTGATGTAGTTGACATTGCTGTTAAAGAAGGTTTCCAAGTCGCTATCGCTTGTCTTGACAAGAATTGTAATAGGCTTGCTTGGCGCTACGTTTACTTCTGCACGCGCATTCCGAACGGCACGGATCAAGTCTTTGAGGCTTTCTACACCTGTGTGAGCAGCAAGGTCTTCAAAGGCTGGATTGACAGTTGGGTATTCTGCTGTCACGATAGAGCCTTCTGAGATTTGTCCAAAGATTTCCTCTGTCACGAATGGCATGATTGGGTGAAGGAGACGAAGGATCTTGTCCAAAGTGTAAAGGAGGACAGAACGTGTGATGACTTTCTCTTCTTCATTATCGCTATAAAGGACTTCTTTGGTCAACTCAACGTACCAGTCCGCAAACTCATCCCAGATGAAGTTGTAGAGGATGTGGCCAGCCACACCAAATTCAAACTTATCAAAGTTAGCAGTAGCTTTTCCGATGGTTTCATTAAGGTTGTGGAGAATCCAGCGGTCTGTGACATTACCAGCTTCCTTGTTGACAACTTTTTCCACATTGGCAGTTGCTTGCTCAAGGGTCAAGCCTTCATTGTTCATGAGGATGTAGCGAGAGATGTTCCAGATCTTGTTAATGAAGTTCCATGAAGCATCCATTTTCTCGTAAGAGAAGCGCACGTCTTGACCTGGTGCAGAACCGTTTGAAAGGAACCAACGCAGGCTATCTGTTCCGTACTTATCAATAACATCCATCGGGTCAATCCCGTTACCGAGAGATTTAGACATTTTACGGCCTTCCTCGTCACGAATCAGACCATGAATCAATGCATTTTTGAATGGCGATTTGCCAGTAAATTCCAAACCTTGGAAAATCATTCGAGATACCCAGAACGGGATAATATCATAACCAGTCACCAAAGTTGATGTTGGATAATAACGTTTGAAGTCTTCTGAGTCGACATCCGGCCAGCCCATGGTAGAGAATGGCCAAAGGGCAGAACTGAACCAAGTATCCAAGACGTCTTCGTCCTGAGTCCAACCGTCGCCTTCTGGAGCTTCTTCGCCGACATATATTTCACCCTCAGCATTGTACCAAGCGGGGATTTGGTGACCCCACCAGAGCTGACGTGAGATTACCCAGTCATGGACATTTTCCATCCATTGAAGGAAGGTATCATTGAAACGAGGTGGGTAGAATTCTACCTTATCATCAGTATCTTGGTTAGCAATAGCATTCTTAGCCAATTGGTCCATCTTAACGAACCATTGAGTAGACAAGCGTGGTTCAACCACAACACCTGTACGCTCTGAGTGACCAACACTGTGGACACGTTTTTCGATTTTAACGAAGGCACCAATTTCTTCCAACTTGGCAACGACTGCCTTACGAGCTTCAAAACGGTCCATACCTGCAAACTCGAAGGCAAGCTCATTCATAGTTCCGTCGTCGTTCATCACGTTGATTTGTGGCAAGTTATGACGTTGACCAACCAAGAAGTCATTTGGATCGTGGGCAGGCGTGATTTTCACGACACCAGTACCAAACTCAGGGTCTGCGTGTTCGTCTCCAACGATTGGGATCAATTTATTAGCGATTGGAAGGATGACGTTTTTTCCAATCAAGTCCTTGTAGCGTGGATCTTCTGGATTGACCGCAACGGCAACATCCCCAAACATAGTCTCAGGACGAGTTGTTGCCACTTCAAGGGCGCGTGAACCGTCTTCTAGCATATAGTTCATATGGTAGAAGGCACCTTCAACGTCCTTGTGGATAACCTCGATATCAGAAAGAGCTGTGCGAGCTGCTGGGTCCCAGTTGATGATAAACTCACCACGGTAGATCCAGCCTTTCTTGTAAAGGTCCACAAAGACCTTACGAACGGCTTTAGACAAACCTTCGTCAAGAGTGAAACGCTCGCGAGAATAGTCTACAGAGAGCCCCATCTTGCCCCATTGTTCCTTGATGGTAGTGGCATACTCGTCTTTCCATTCCCAGACCTTATCGAGGAATTTTTCACGACCGAGGTCATAACGGCTAATGCCCTCACCACGCAAGCGCTCCTCAACCTTAGCCTGAGTCGCAATCCCCGCATGGTCCATACCAGGAAGCCAGAGCGTATCAAAACCTTGCATACGTTTTTGACGGATGATGATATCCTGTAAAGTCGTATCCCAAGCGTGACCAAGGTGAAGTTTACCTGTCACGTTTGGTGGTGGAATAACGATCGAATAAGACTTAGCCTTTTGGTCTCCTGAAGGCTTGAAAACATCAGCGTCAAGCCATTTTTGGTAACGACCAGCCTCAACCTCGGCTGGATTGTATTTAGGTGAAAGTTCTTTAGACATGTGTTTGTCCTTTCTCTATTGTATTCATTTTATCTTGAATTTGCTTAGCAGCTTCTTCTGCAGACAAATTCGTATTATTTATTTTAAAGTAGTGGTGCAACTCATTTGGTTGATGTTGGGAATTTAATTGAAGTGTTTCAGCGGTCTCTAAAATTTCTCTTTCAGATACCTCAATGTGTCGTTTTAAGGGTTTGTGCTTTAATCGATTCTCCGTTCGATTTCGATGTAAACGCTCTTCAAGGCTTGTTTCCAATTCAACAAACAGAATCTCTTGATGATAGTCATTCAACAAATCTTGAATTTGCTTCAAATACATCAGCTGGTACTGATTTGAAAAATCAATTACGTCTGTTAAAATTACTGATCGCTGATTTCTTGCACTTGCTCCAAGGAAAGAAAAGGTAATTCCACGAACAAATTCCCACATCTCCTCTGTATAATCCTGATAGATTTCTAGTGCAAAATCGATGGCTTGATGGTTATAAAAGAGGGTAGAATCCGTCAGTCGAGATAGTTCTTGACCAATCGTCATTTTTCCTGAGGCCGGAGCACCAATGATGAAAAGATGCATCAAATTACCTCCCACTCACTCTTCAGCAAGCCATATCTCAAATCATCACAGCGCTTGCCTTGGGCATCTTTGCGGTCTCGGATGCGAGCTTCCAGAGTAAAGCCAAGTTTCTCTGCGACTCGTTGACTTTGGGTATTGTAACCAAAGCAAGAGAGTTCAATCTTGTGAAGACCTAGTTCTCTAAAAGCTATGTCAATCAAGGCTCGCGCTGCTTCTGGTACATAGCCTCGACCCCAATAGTCTGGATGCAAGGTATAGCCAAGCTCTAGCACATCATCCGCATGACGATGGTTAAAGTCAACAGAACCAATGACTTTATCGGTTCCTTTAACGACAATCCCATAGCCAGCTGGCAGATTTCTCCTTTGATTGCGTTCGGGAAGGATATGCTCCAGATAGTAAATCTCATCTTCCAAAGTCTTGACCGGAGTAAATCCTGCTGGATAGGCGACCTCTGGCAGACCAGCGTAGGCATGGATATCCTCGGCATCAGATACTGTACGGACTCGCAAAACGAGACGTTCTGTTTCGATTCGTTCAGGTAATTCTGCTCTTGTCATCTTCCTCCCTCGCTTTCTACAAAAAATCGTCCCTGCCATCTACATGACAGGGACGAATGTGTTTATCCGCGGTACCACCCAATTTCGGGCAGCGCCCGCAACTCTCGTCTTTAAAACAAAAAGACAATATTATTTCAATTTTTCACCCATTAGCAACCAGTTTTGACACATTTGTGGACTTCTCAGCGCCGCCACTTTCTGTAAAATGCGGTATTCAAAACACCTCTAATGGATCTATTGTAGCAAGATTCTTTCGGAAATGCAAGGGACAAGAAAGATTACTTGAATTTGATGCCGTTTTCTTTCAATTTCTTGATGGTAGCTGGGCCGATTCCTTTCAAGGCAAGGAGTTCTTTTTCAGTCCAGTTTTTGAAATCTGAAGCAGACTTGATTCCTTCATCATAGAAGGTTTTAGCACGGTCAAGTGGAAGTCCACCCAAGTTTGCTGCAAAATCTTCTACAGAATTGGCTACTTTTTGAGCTTGCTCTTTAGTAGCTTCTACTGCTTGTTCAACTTTTTTAGAAACAGCCTTACCAGCTTGGCTCGCTGACTGTTCTGCACGTTTCACGACTTTTTTTGTCTCTTCTACAACCTTCGTCACAGTACTTGAAAAAGCACCTGCACGACGGAGGCTATTTCGTAATTGTTTTTTACGATTGAGTTTCTTTGACATGATAAAATCCTTTCAATAAAAAACCCCTGCTCTGACAAGGATTTAATATAAATATTCTATCAAGATTTTAGTGAAAAATCAAGAATCTATCTCGTTTAATAATTTCGCTCACCAAACAAGCCTTCTGGCAAATCATGGAATCCCTTACCTGCCTTGAAATTTTCAAACTTACCAAGCAAGAACTGATAAGCATCCATGCGGCTTTCGTAACGAATCATAGCATCTTTAGCACGTTCGTCCTGGTCTTCTTCGTAGACTTTTTGGCTTTCCTTGTGCGCCATGTCATTGATCATAATCTGGGTATTGACCCAGGCTTCAAATTCCTTCATAAATTCTTGTTCGTAACCCATTGCTTCTCCTTATTCTAATCCACGGAAGTAGTCCGTATCAATCTCACGGTAGGGCTGGATATCCTGAACGTACTCCAGCACGCCTTGGAATTCCCCGTTCTCATCGTGTACTGCAGCGTAGGTGATGTGGACAAACTTGCCTCGCGACTCAGACTTGAACCACATTTCATACTTATCCTTGGTCCCCTCACGAAGTCCCTTCATGATGGTCTTGACCTTGTCCAAGTACTTAGGTGGATGACAGAGTTCAACATTGCGCCCGACTTGGGACGGCGTCCGTTTGAAAATCATCTCATCAGCTGGCGCATTGTCATTGTAATACTGGAAAATATCGTCTTTATTGACAAAGGTAATCTCCATAGGAAGATGATTGAGGATGAGGTTGGCCTGCTCGACTGAGAGATAGCCATTCCCAAAAGCCTGTTGACTATGGCGGTCCAGCACTGCTTCCTTTTCCTTAGGGGTAAAGGTAATGGTAAACTGCCCTTCTGGCGTATCGATAACTTGCTGAACTTGTCCCTCTGCCGTATCTAACTGTACAGGCTCCTCTGCAATCTTTTCCTCAACAAAACTCTGTCTTTCTGGCACCCATTTCTCAGACGGACGGATGATGGCATAACCATAGGCGTCGCTCTCCTCCGCAATCTGAAGCCAGTCATCCTGAGTAAAGGACTCAAGGAGAATCATGAGAAGGATGGATTCTTCCTTGAAAATCATACTTTCAAACTCTGTCGCAAAGGATTCAAAAGTATCTTTTACAGTGGAAATCGACACTTCAGGTAGTGACTTGGCTGTCGCTAAAGCTGTTTGAAAGAGTTCCCTAATCTGGTCATCCACTCCCCACATAACTTTTGGAGGTGAATCGTGTCCATAGCGCTCCATGATAGGAAAGAAAAGTTCTTCCTTACGCTGGTAGTGGATGTCAAATTGACCCACAAGTCCCATCTGACGGACCAAGCCCTTGCACATCTCCGCCAGCATTTCTTCATCTTCCATAGATTCATAGGTGTCTAACAGTCTCCGAATGCGAATCAAGGCCGCACGGAGGGCTAGATTTTCATCCTTAAAGACACGAACTGGGTGACCTGGATGCTCAGTATCATCTACTTCGACACCTTTAATAGCATTTTTAAAAAGATTGGCATGGACATCACAGAGTTCCATGACATCTTCAAAGGTGACACCTGAGTCTGAGTTCATCAGCTCATGCTCCATAAGGGAAATCTCGATGGCTGAAACACCTGTAAAGGTAGCATCAAAACGCTCCTGAACCGACTCAGGAGAGGCGCCATTATGCAATTCTAACAAAATATCCCGCAGGACATGAATTCGTTCATCTGCCATTAGTCTAATCCAATCACTTCGTAGCCGTTTGCTTCCAGCGTGCGGACAATCTTGTCCATAGGAGTTCCTTCCAGCTTAGAACCCTGTTTGAGTGATACTTTACGACCAACTGTATTGCGCATCAAGGGATTGGCAAGGGGTTTAAATCCCAGCTCAACTAGAATTTCCAAGACTTCTGGATGCTTGTCCACAACTTCTGCAACAGGAATTGACACATCGATGATATTGTCCATGACGACCTCCATTGAATATTCTAAAATGATTTTACTGCTTATATTATACCATATGGAAAGAGATTAAAAAACTAGCAGTGTAGTTCCTGCTAGTTCTCTGCAACTTGGATTACCATCTAGATAAGTTTAAAGAGCCAATCCAATATTTTAAATAATAGCTTGTAAAACAGCAATTGGATTGCAAAAGAGATAATCATCCACAGGAATTTCATAATTCCAATAATCGGTTTGATAAAAATAATGGCAAGAAGGCCCCAGAAAAATTTCATTCTCTCTCCTCTGGCTTGATGAGCCACCGAGCCGTATCCATTAGCTTGTCTGCAATAAAGAGTTTTCCTAGACCGACAACGACATGGTCATCTTTCTTTATCGTTTTCATCACTTTTACACCTTGCATGGTCAAAAAGTAATTTCCGTAAGTTTTAGCTAGAATTTTTATGAGTCCCATATTATCTTTCCTCGTTTAACTACACTTTCAAAATGATATCGATACCAGCCTTGCTGCCTATTACTGAAAAATCGTTTTATCTCCCTCTTTTCATTTCCTATAGTATCATACAAGCTGAATTTTATAAAGCTTTTTAATAATTTTTAAGTATAGAAAGATTCCTCAGTATGTTTTGTAGCCATTTCCCCACCAAAAAAGAGGGTTGCCCCTCTTCTTTAGTTCTTATCCAGATTGCGTAGCATTTCGTCAATCTTGTTCCCATACTCGATGGACTCGTCTTTGACGAAGGTCAAATCTGGGATTTTGTACAATTTCAAATTGCGACCAAGTTCACGTTTGATGGTACCAGTTGCTTTTTCAAGTCCGATTTGAGCTTTTTGATTATCTGAAGCAAGGTTACTCAAAATGGTGTAGTAAACCTTGGCAACAGACAAGTCACCCAGCATCTGAACATCTGTGATGGTCACACCTTGGACACGCGGATCACGGACTTTCTTTTGCAAAATCTCATTGACTTCACGCTTGATTTCCATGCCCACTCGATCCGTACGGAAATGATTTGCCATGATATTCCTTTCTCTACTTTGAACCAAAAGCTAGGCCAGCAGACCTAGCTATTTTTAAACTGCTTGATTTTCAGTTCAAATTGAAACAAAGTTCAATTTGAACTCATCCGCTTCTTTCGCTGTGGTGAAAGTGATGGAACTGATTTATCAGTCCCATCACAGGGGATTTTTGAGACCCTAAGCTCAAAAATAAGCAATGAAACCATGGGGTTGCTTGCGTCCCTCACCACCTAAGAAAGGAGCAAAAAAATCTTATCTCTTGATTTCTTCCATGACATAGGCCTCAATCACATCATCCATCTTGATATCATTGTAGCCATCGATCATCAAACCACCTTCACGGCCGTTTGTAACTTCTTTGACGTCGTCTTTGTAGTGTTTCAAGCTTGCAAGTTCACCGTCATAGATAACGACACCATCACGGATAACACGAACTTTAGAGTCACGGGTAACCTTACCGTTGATGACCATGAATCCACCGATAGTTCCCACTTTAGACACCTTGAAGGTTTCACGAATAACTGCTTCACCAATAATTTTTTCTTCGAATTCTGGATCAAGCATCCCTTTCATAGCTTCTTCCATCTCTTCGATAACCTTGTAGATAATGCTGTGGAGACGGATTTCCACATCGTCAGCTTCAGCTTGTTGACGAGCTTGTGGTGTAGGGCGTACGTTGAAACCAACGATAAAGGCATTTGAAGCTTCGGCAAGAGTCACGTCAGATTCGTTGATGGCACCGACCGCTGAGTGAACAATGGTAACTTTAACACCTTCTACATCGATTTTCTGAAGTGATGCAGAAAGGGCTTCAACAGAACCTTGTACGTCAGCCTTAATGATAACGTTAACTGATTTGAGTTCACCAGCTTTAAGTGTATCAAAGAGGTTTTCAAGGCTGACACGTTGGGTAGCTTGACGTTGCTTCATAAGAGCACGTTTGGCACGTTCTTCACCAGCTGCACGCGCAGATTTTTCATCTTCGTAAACAGCAAAGTGGTCACCCGCCATCGGCGCTTCATTCAAACCTGTGATTGATACTGGTGTTGATGGTCCAGCAACCTTAACACGACGACCAAGGTCGTTGGTCATAGCACGGACACGACCGAAGGTATTTCCGACAACGATTGGGTCTTGAACATTCAAGGTACCTTGTTGAACAAGAAGGGTTGCGACCGCACCTTTTCCTTTATCCAAGCGCGCTTCGATAACTGTACCGATAGCACGAACTGTTGGGTCTGCCTTGAGTTCTTGGATTTCAGCCACAAGAAGGACTGTTTCCAACAATTCTTCGATATTTTGGTTGAATTTAGCTGAGATTTCAACAAATTCAGAATCTCCACCCCAAGCAGTTGACATAACTCCATGCTCTGCCAATTCACCGATAACGCGTTCTGGGTTGGCACCTGGTTTATCAATCTTGTTGATGGCTACGATGATTGGAACGTTGGCCGCTTTTGAGTGGTTAATGGCTTCGATAGTCTGAGGCATAACCCCGTCATCTGCCGCTACAACCAAGATAGTAATATCGGTAACAGAAGCACCACGCGCACGCATAGATGTAAAGGCCGCGTGTCCTGGTGTATCAAGGAAGGTAATCTTCTTGCCATTTTCCACGATTTGGTAGGCACCGATATGCTGCGTGATACCACCTGCTTCACCTGTCGCAACACGAGAGTTACGAAGGGTATCTAGAAGGGTTGTTTTACCGTGGTCAACGTGTCCCATGATGGTTACAACTGGTGGACGCTCTACCAATTCATCTTCATTGAGATAACCATCTTCGACAAAGAAACGTTCGATGTCGGCATTATCCACTTCAACCTTTTGTTTAGCTTCGATACCGTAATCCACCATGAGGAGTTCGATTGTTTCTCCATCCAAGGATTGGTTTTGTGTGGCCATGACACCCATCATGAAAAGTTTCTTAACGATTTCAGCTGGTTCACGTTTGATACGTTTTGCGATTTCCGCAACGGTCATACCATCTGTATACTCAAATTCTGTTGGCAATTCATGGAATTTACGTTCTGTAACAGGTTTTGGAGTCTGATTACGGTTGTTCTTGTTATTGCCTTTTTTGTTCTTCTTGTTGTTATTCCAGTTACTATTCTTTTGATTTCTCACTTGATTTTGACTACTTCGATTCTTTTGTTGTTTTCTAGGACCATCTTCTTCGTGATCATAATCGTCACGATTTTTGTCTGGTCGAGCTTGTTTTTTACGACGTGTATCCACTGCAGGTTCTTTTTTCTCAGGGACGACTTCAACCACTGCTTGAACTTGCTGTTCTTGTTGCGCTTGTTCAGCTAACTTAGCAGCTTCTGCAAAGATTTCCTCTGGTTCCTTGCGTTTGTTAGCTTGAGCTAAGGCTTCTTTAGCAGCCTGATACTGCTTGAAACGTTCCTCACTTGAACGGGCATATTCTGCATTTTGTTCTGCTTTTAGGGCTGCTGCACGGGCCTTAAAGTCAACACGTGGAGCCGCTTGATTTGGACGTTTGTCCTCTTGTTGACGGCGCTCATTTCCACGATTTTGCTGACCTTGCTGTTTCTTAGCTTGGTCATTAAAGCGACGATTGTCGCGGTTGCCTTGACCAGGTTTACCACCATTACGGCCGTCATTTTTCTGACGGTTTCCGTTTTGTTGTTGGTCACGGTTATTGCCCTTATTTTGCTTGCGTCGTTCTGCCTGCTCTTTGGCACGGGCTTCACGCTCAGCCTTGAAATTACGGCTTTGCGGCTTAGCTGCTACTTTTTCTGTCTTCGGAGCAACTTGCTCAGCAGGTTTTGCCTCTTCCTTAACTACAGCTGGTTTAGCTGGTTCAGATTTTTCGGCTTTCTTTTCTGCACTTGCTTTTTGTTCTGCAGGTTTTGCTTCTACTTTCGGAGCAGCTGCAGGTTTAAAGCTGGCAGCGATTTTTGCAGCGACAGCTTCTTCCACACTTGATGAGTGGCTTTTCACATCCAAGCCCAACTCTTTTGCACGCGCTACAACTTCTTTACTTTCTTTTCCAAGTTCTTTTGCGATTTCGTACAATCTTTTCTTAGACAAATCATGTCCTCCTCTTCTATTCCATAAGAGACCTCATTTTCTTTGTAAATCCAGCATCTGTTACAGCCAAAACCTTTCTCGATTTTCCGACTGCTATGCTTAATTCCAGTGTTGAAAACACGGTTACAATTTCTACTTGATAATAATGACTTTTATCTTGAATCTTCTTGGTCAGATTGGGTCCAGCATCATGGGCTAGAAAGACCAACTTGGCCTTGCCGTCTTGAATGGCCTTGACCACCAATTCTTCACCCGATATAATCCGCCCTGCTCGTTGAGCAAGTCCCAAGAGATTGCTTATCTTTTGCTTATTCAAGTCCCAACTCTCTTCTTTTCACTTTGTGATCCACATAAGCGATCAACTCGTCATAAAAGCTTTCATCCACTTCCATGTCAAAGCTACGGTTAAAGACCTTCTTCTTTTTAGCCTCTATGGCTTCTTTATTGTCTAGCTTGATATAAGCGCCGCGGCCATTGGCCTTGCCTGTCGGATCGATAAAGACTTGTCCTTCCTTGTTCTTGACAATGCGGAGCAAATCACGCTTATCAATCACTTCATTAGAGACAACAGACTTGCGCAAAGGGATTTTTCTTGTTTTCATCTTTCCCTCCTCTAGCAGCTTTTATTCTTCTACAGTATCGTTTTCTGCTTCCAAATCTACTGAAGCAGTCTCTTCCATGGCTTCAAATTCACTAGCAGACTTGATATCGATACGGTAACCAGTCAAGTGAGCTGCCAAGCGAACGTTTTGCCCACGACGACCGATTGCAAGAGAAAGCTTGTTATCAGGAACAACCACCAAGGCACGTTTGCTGTCGTTTTCATCAAAGATAACTTGGTCAACTTCAGCAGGAGCAATGGCATTGTAGATAAATTCAGCTGGATCTGCTACCCACTCGATAACATCGATATTTTCTTCGATTGGTACCATACGGTCGCTCTTGGCATCGTAACGAGCTGGGTGGAATTTGCTGGTAATCTTCTTAATATTCGCTCCACCACGTCCAACGATTGTTCCGATAGCATCCACGTTTGGATTATGACTACGAACTGCAACCTTCGTACGGTCACCTGCTTCACGGGCCACGCTCATGATTTCAACAGTTCCATCATAAACTTCTGGAATTTCTTGCTCCATCAAACGTTTGATCATTTCTGGATGGCTACGGCTAACAAAGACGTTGACCCCGCGAGGGTTGTCTTCAACCTTGTAGACATAAACTTCAATACGATCATGAGAAGCAAAAACTTCTCCAGGGATTTGGTCTTGTTTTGACAATTGGGCTTCGATGCTGCCAAGGTTGACATAGATAAAACGGTTATCAAAGCGTTCTACAGTACCAGACATGATTTCTTGCTCATGTTCTTTATAAGTATTGTAAGTGATGGCACGTGTTTGCTTGCGCATTTTTTCCATGATGGTTTGTTTGGCAGATTGAGCTGCTACACGACCAAACTCAGCAGGTGCTTCTTCAAACTTGATTTTGTCACCAAGTTCATAGGCTGAATTAATGGCAAGAGCATCTTTCAAACTGATTTCCAAACGGCTATCAAATACTTCATCAACCACTTCACGGACAGTATAGACTGTAAAGTCACCTGTTTTTTCATTGAAGTCAATAGCTACGCTGTCTGATTGACCATAGCGTCTGCGATAAGCGGAACGAAGCGACTCTACTACTGCGTCGATGATGTCTTCTTTTTTGATTCCCTTGTCTTCTTCCAAAATGCGGAAGGCCTCTAGCATTTCTTTACTCATGTTTTCTTCACTTTTGAATCCTCAAAAGTTATCCTTTCTTTTTCTATAATTTAACTGCTAAACGTGCTTTTGATACTAAACTGTATGGAATTTGGACGGTTTTCTTACGCGTCTTGTCCATATATTCCATGGTCAACTCGTCCTCTTCAAAGGCTAACAAGGTTCCTTCAAAGACCTTTTGCTTATCGATGGCTTGGTAGAGCCCGACATGGATGTATTTCCCAACCGCTCCAGCAACGGCATCCTTGGTTTTTAAAGGACGTTCCAAGCCTGGACTGGTGATTTCTAGGAAATATTGTTCTGGGAAGGGATCTGGCTTGATGGTGTCTAGGACAGGACTGATAATTTCTGTCAAGTCTGCCGTGTCGTTCAAGGTAATTCCTTCAGGTTTATCTACAAAAATACTGAGAATCATGTCACTGCCAATCTTTCCATACTCGATATCCACGAGTTCGAAAGGCGCTTCTATGACAGGTTCTACAACTTCTCTGACTAATTCTACGATTGTTGCGATTGCGTCCACCTCCTCATAAGCAAGAGGCGAAGATATTTCCCCGCCTCACTTTCTCATATTCTTACTCTTAGTATAGCACGTTTGCCAACTTATGTAAAGCAAAAGCACTTATACAGCCTGATTTCAGGCTATTTCTTAAAATTCTGCCTCAACACGGTAGATAACTTGCCCCTTGTTGGAGAATTTTTGCTCGTATTCTGTCATGACATTGCCTTCAAAATCACTGGCATGTAAATCAAGCCAGACACCATTGAGCTTCATGCCATACTGAGAAAAGCTCACTAAACTGTACTCAAACAAGCCACGATTATCCGTCTTGAAATGAATTTCTCCATTTTCAGGCAAGATACGTTTGAAGGTATCCAAGAAGGTTTTGTAGGTCAAACGACGCTTTTCATGGCGTTTTTTAGGCCAAGGATCTGAAAAGTTCAGATACAAACGATCAATCTCACCGTCTTCAAAGTAGTCAGTCAAGTCAGAACCATCTACCCACAAGAGCTTAATGTTAGGCACTCCAACTTCAAGCACCTTGTCCAAAGCGTAGCTCAAAACAGACTTTTGAATATCAATCCCGATATAGTTGATGTCAGGATTTTGCTTGGCCATACCTGAAACAAAGGCACCCTTTCCACTTCCAACTTCCACATGAATGGGATTGTCATTGCCAAACAGGTCCCGCCATTTTCCCTTGGCTCCCAAGGGATTGAGGACCACATACTGGGGATTTGCCTCTAGTAATTCTGTCGCCCCTTTACGATTTCTAACTCTCATCTTCTCTTTCCATACTTGTCTCGGAAGTGACGCAGGCCATGAATCTCCCGATTGACATTTTCTAAATCTTGGTTCATATAATACTTGGAAATCTGGCTCAAATAAGACAATTGACCGTACCAATACAATTTATTTAATACCGTTTGATTGTACTTGTAACCGTAGTAGGTCAACCATTCCTTCCACTGATGTTCTGGAATATAATGGCAGAGCATATGGGCCACATCAAACATGCGGTCGGTCAAGCGAACCGAATCCCAATCTACCAAATAAATCAAGCCACTGTCTGTCTCAATCCAATTACTATGTCGTACATCTCCATGGACAATAGTCGCATGATCCTCTCTAAATCCTGGAATAGTCTGACGTAAATCAGCCATCACTTCACTGATAAAATGATTTTTACGCAAAGCATCTGGAGCCGTTTCCTGCCAAGACTGTAGTAAATCTACAGGTGTTTCCATGGCATATCCCAACCGACTCAACTGTGTCATCAACGGACGTGAGCGATGAAGACGGGTTAAAATATTGACGATTTGTTTACGATTCATATCATAAGGGGTCAATATTTTGCCTGTCAACCATTCTTGAGCACACATATCACGCCCATCTGCCAAACGGCGACTCCATAATAATTGTGGAGCAATTTGTTCTCTAGCTAGACCAGGTAGGATTGGAGAGGTGTTCATTTTTACAAAGATACGCTTCCCATCAGGATAGCTACCCATATAAGCCTTGCCACTTTTCCCAGGTATGGGAGTCAGTGTTAGCTCATTATCACCCAAATCCATTTCTTTCCTCCGTATAAAGTTTCCTTACTATTCTACTAGTTTTTGGCCTATTCGTCAACCGCTCCACGCCCGATTCTCAAAGAAAAGCCTCTGGGGTGGCTTGGGTATCATTATAGAAAGAAAAAGGTAAGCACCGTCTTCTACTTACCTTTCATAATTTTTATAAATAATATAAGAGTGGCCAAGCATTGTAAAACATGTGAACTAGAGTAGAAACCCATAGGTTTTGGCTCTTTTTATAAGCAAAGCCCAGTAACAAGCCCCCAAGTAGATAAAAAATAAACGAAGGGACATTAGAAGGTCCATGCATAAAAGAAAAGAGAGAGGAAGTCAGTACAATCCCTAACCAAGAATTGTCAAAAACCGCACCTTGAAGAAGTCCTCTGAAAATGAGTTCCTCCTGGATGGGTCCAAAAACTGAGGAAGTCAAAATCAAAGACAGGGAAATTCCTCTGCTGACTTCCGCCAAGTGTTGAACTCCTGCGCCAGAAGAAACAGCGAAGAAATGAATATAAACTAGCGTCTCAAGAACGCTTAGAAAAAAGATTGCAATGAAAAGCAAAAGTTGTTTCTTGCTTAACATCCCAAAAGAAACCATTTCAAACTTTCTAGCATAAGTAACACTCAGCGAGGTTACAAGAAGACTTACAATAATCAATTCAGATTCATTTTGAAAAAAATCCCCGTGGTTAATCGTATAAGGAACTGTAATGACGATTAGTAGTACTAAAAATCCAAAACAAAAGGCATGAAATTTATCAAAAAACTCCATAAAACTATCCTCCCCACCAAACAGACTTCCCTACAAGTCATCCTTTCGCTCTAACCTTTCCAATACAAACCATTTGAGTAACCAAAATCCGACCACATAACCAGCCCCTAAGAATATAGCCATTACAGATAACATGGGATTCAGGAAATAAAAGACCACCACAGATACAAAGGTTAGCACAAAAACATTGAATGCAATGGTGTCAGAAGCCAAATCTAAAATATAGGGCGTCAACCAGTCTAAGGTTTTTGAATCTAGGAAAAATAAATGTTTATACATGATGACCTCCTCTTGTCAGACTATAGACCAGTCCCAGATTAATAAGAAAGCTCTTTCCTACTTTTTATAATACTTCAAACCCCAAATGAGCAAAAGCATGATAAGCAAGCATAGAATAGCACCAATATAAGCGATTAGTTGTTGATAGGATTCTCCTGCTGTGATCCCTCTATACAAACAGATAATAGACATAAAGCCTGTCAAGCCAATATACATGAGTTGATTGGTTCTAGGACTAACCAAATCATCATCTTCAAATTCTCTTATCCTCATCTCTCTAGTGAGGTAAACAGTGACCAAAATAGAAGCCAAGTTAATAACCACTAAAAGAAATTGGAAAACCAAGGAAAAATTTAAAAACTGGCGAGATAGAAATAGATAAGCAGAGACAAGTAAAGGCAACTGACCTAAGAACAATCTCGCAAGGAAAATGGTCTGTTTTTTAAAAAATATTTTTTTCATTGCTTTCTCCATTACAATTAAATGACATCTAATCATTTTCTAAAATTTGATAACTTTTATGAAATGTTTTAGCAGAAACAACTCTATGATTGGTGATATCTATATAATCACCTGGATAACCAAGAACATACATCCCATAACCAGCGAATCCTCCTCCAACTGTTCCAACTAGACCAAACTTGATATTAGTTGCAAGAGAAGTGTTAAGACCTGCCATTAGAATGCGCACATGATTATCCAACCAAACCATATAATTTTTTTGAAAAGCTTCCTCTACCCAACTTGGTTTAGGAGTTGCTTGACCAATTTCCCAAACATCAACAATTTGATTCCCATATTTTGCCTTCATAGCTTCAATCCTTTTTAAATACCATTACATGAGTTTGGAGTTCCCCCTATACCATAAGGACCACATGGTTTTGAAAAATGTATAATAGGCCACTTACCATTTAATTGATCCAAAGTTGGAGAAGGTGCTAGCCCACCCAATAAACCAGCAACCATATCTCCCCAACCTCCGAAACTTCCTTCAACTTTCGCAAGCATCTCAGTATCCATCATTTCAAATTGTGACATCGTTTTTGTATTCATAACAAAAACTTCATTAGCCCCTACTTTTTATAATACTTCAAGCCCCAAATGAGTAGAAGCATGATTATCAAACAGAGAATAGCACCAATATAGGCAATCAATTGTTGATAGAATTCTCCTGCTGTGATACCTCTATACAAACAGATAATAGACATAAATCCTGTCAAACCAATGAACATCAGTTGATTGGTTCTAGGACTAACCAAATCATCATCTTCAAACTCTCTTATCCTCATCTCCCTAGTGAGGTAAACAGTGACCAAAATGGAAGCTAAGTTAATAACCACTAAGAGAAATTGGAAAACTAAGGAAAAATTTAAAAACTGACGAGATAGAAATAGATAAGTAGAGACAAGCAAGGGCAACTGACCTAGGAACAATCTCATAAGGAAGATGTTCCGTTTTTTAGCAAGAAAAGTTTTCATTTCTTTGCTCCTTTCTTTTTAGTTAAAGCAAAATAGATCACAACCGCAATCATATAGGCTATGGTATAAAATAGATGATACCAAATACTCTCCCTAAGCGGATAAAGAAGGGTAGACATGATCAGATATAGAACGAAAATAATCAGTATTTTTTTCTTCATAAAATTTCCTCCTAAATGTATGCTTTATCTTAGTTTAGCTACAACCTTTACACTGCTAGTATAGCACTCATTTTATCCTTGGAACACTCAAATCATAAATGGTCATCAAAACATCTTGAATTGTAAAAAATTAAAAAAAGCAAGCATGAAAAACATACTTGCCCTTTACACCATATTGATACCAACTTAATTTGTAGATTTTTTATCCTGCTATCACATATCATTTTGACAGGCGAAACAATATTAAAGAAACTCCACTGTAGATTAAACTAGCGATAAAAAATCTTTTTATCTAATTAGATCTATCTTTATTCTTCTTTGGAGATTTTAAAAATTTTTCCCTAATTAAAGAAGTAATAAAAGAAACAAACATACCAACAACAAAAACAATAAGAAAACTTTTGAAATCCATAATTACCTCCAAGTACACAAGCTCAAGTCTTTAAGCAAGCATAATAGCCAATTGTAACATTGTTTTTGCATTCACGAGGAATACCTCTTTTTACTTTCGTCCTATTGCAACCTTAATAAGGTTAGTATACTACTATTTTTTAAAATTTTCCATCCAAATCATAAATGGTCATCAAAACATCTTGAATTGTAAAAAATTTAAAAAGCAAGCATGGAAAACATACTTGCCCTGGGGAAACTTGACAATGTGAAAATACAAAATAGAAAACTACTCACCCTCACTTCCGTATGTTCTCATATATTCTCATGATCGCAACAAGGATAGCAGCTGTCCCACTTGCCAAAACGAGAAGGGTAATAATAATGTTGAAGATTTCAGGCGTACTCCCTATTCTGTTGATAAGACGGAGTAGGGATATAACTGTCAACTGAATCAGGAGTATTGATTCTACTCTTACCAGTGAAGTCAGTCGGTTTTCAACTGCATATAAAAAGGCTGGTAGCAAAACACAGGCTATAGCAATCACAAACAGGTTGCTCCCCGTTTCTTCTCCCTTGTTCACCACGGAAATCATGAGAAGATTAGATGCTATGATTAACGTAGAACAGATGATAAAAAAGGATTTCTTATTCATTTAATATACCTCACATACTATGGTAAAAGTCAAACTGGACAAAGACAAACTTTAACTGTTAGCTTCTGAAAATTGAAACATTGTTTTTGTATTCACGAGGAATGCCTTTTTTTATTTTCGTCCTGTTAGAATACCGTTGCTTGTACTCCATCAAGCAACCCCATTCCATTAGATAGTATGTTGTCTAGCTCCTCCATCTTTTCATCTGAAAATGTTATTTTTCAGCGTTGATTGCTTTTTCATAGGTTGCTATCGTCCTTGATAACACCATCTTCCCATATTCTTCTCCAAGTGACTTCTTTCTCCTTGCCATTTTTTACCCCTTTATTTTACATTTTTTAGTTCTGAGTGTTGTTTTTTTTCTTCCTCTTCGTCTTCTTTTCTTTTATTCTTTTTATAATCGTTTAGCAGTTCAAAACCTTTATCAAAAGCAAAAAAACCTAAACCTAAAGAAAACGGTGCTCCGACTATTTCTATAACTTTTGCCCACCTTGTCCCAAAATCTTCTGAAAAATAAGCAAGCGCCCCGACGGCTAAAACTGCTAAGATTAAAAAATATGCTCCAAAATCTGCACTTTCTGTTACTTTAGCTTTTTCTGTTCTACTATTTTTACTCATGATAATTTCCTTTCATTTTTAACTTTTCTACTTCCGCTAATACTAACTATTTACCATGCTTTTTTACCTATGCATTAACTACTATTTAACCCTCTAAAAGTGGTTAGTTTTCTGCCTTCCTCTCCTCGCTACCTCACGATAGTCAGGCCTGGGAATCATTATTGGGTTCACCAGTAGCAGGTGTCCACCGAGGACTTACACCTCAGATATACGACATGCCCGTCGTACTTAAAAAAGAAAGGATGAAATTCGTCCTTTCTTGATCTTAGCTTTTCTTCAACTCACTACAGTTGACAATGAGCCAAAGGATAGTTAATAACCTATTGAAGTGTCAAATGTTGCTAACTCCATTGATCTTCAAATTTAAATAGGCACATTATCGGAGTTATCAGTAAGAAAAAATCTAACCAGTTCAAATAATTCATAATATAGGATATAATACCAGCCATAACGAAAAGGTACAAAGCTGTACGATATCCTCTCTTTTGGTTTTTATCAGCCTTGGTGTTAAAAATAATGTACACACAACAAATTGCAATGAGTATAAGCTGAATCATAGTTTCGTTTAACATATTAACACTCATTCCTTTTTAAAACTATTTTGGTGGTCTCAATCCATAAGCTACAAAGCCACCTACTATAGCGCCTCCTGCTGCGCAAATAAAGTAAGCTTGGGGGCCTCCAGCAATACAAGATTGTCCTGCCTGAAATGCACCCGACAAGGCTCCTACAAGTACATCTCCTCCCAATCCACCTCCAGAAATATTACTTAATTCTTGATTATCTACTATTTTGTAATTAAACATAATTTCTATTCCCTTCTATGACCAAATATTATCAGCAATTGCAGTAAAAGAACCACCAAGTTTAGCTCCAGCCCAAGCACAGGCAGCAGTCATAGCCCATGTGGCACCACCAGTAAGGAGTCCTCCTACCCCACACATAGCAACTCCGATACCTGCTCCATAGACAGCTCCTTTTCCTACTGTTCCCCAATCAGTTCCTCCCTCAATGCTAGCCAGCATTTCAGTATCCAAAACATCAAATTGAGTCATTGTTTTTGTTTCCATGAGGAATACCTCCTTTTTTATTTTTAATTTTTGTCTTGTTGCAACTTTGACAAGTTTAGTATATCATCGTTTATTAATTTTTTTCATCCAAATCTTGAATTGTCATCGAAACGTCTTGAATTGTTAAAAAATTTAAAAAGCAAGCATTAAAAACATACTTGCCCTTTCACTCTTGTCTATAGGCAAATTCTAACCATATGTTATTACAAACAAATAGTATCATTTCACCTGTTTACCATCTATTTTTATTTATGAATTTTTTGTTTCACTTTAATCATTATAGAAGCCATAAAAAACGCGACAGCTAGCCGAAGCAGTTGGTAACTTTCTTCCTCTCCTGTTTTCGGTAATAATTTTTCATTCGAAGTAATAGATTCGCTTACATAATCAGTCCCCTTAACATCAGTTGAAGGAGCTTTATTTTCTTGAGCAACATCAAAAATAGGTTTGGGAGTTTCCAATTGATTCTTATTGTCTAACATTGCTAAATTGCCAGATTGAGTAGTTTTAGCTTTAGAAGTTGAGTTTATACTCTCCACTTTCCCACTATTTTCGCTATTAGAATTGGGATTATCATTGGATATTTTCATTTCGGTTCTTTTTTCATCACCCATACCTTTGCTGTCGCTTACAACTTTATCACTAATACTCATGCTGTCATCTCTGGTTTTCTCATCACGGACACTTTCAGTTACTGTTTCCTCAGAAGATTTCACTGTCTCCGTTTGCTTAGGTGAGTTGCTCGAGTACATATAATCATAAACCTGTTGTGCAGTTGCTCCGCCACCAACCCATCCAGATGTCGGATGTCCATTTTTTAAATACAAAATTGTTGGTGTTCCTGGAATACCGACTTTTTTAAATAGAAACTCTCTCGCTTCCTCATCAAAATCCTTACCGTCCAAATCATAATACTCTAACTTCTTTTCAATCAAGTTATTAAATTCTTTCAATTCAGGAGAAAATTGACGACAATGAGAGCAAGTTTTTCTACCAAAATAAATAGTATGTTCCAATTGATCCTCTGTAAAAGAGTGACGTACAGCTTCAATATCTATCTTTTTAAAGTCCGTAACATTCTTCTCATACTCTTCTGGGGTTACAACAGAAGGTTTATGCTCCACCTTTTCCTTAGTCGATGGCAAATCTGGTGCCACAAGAGAACTATCATTCGCCTGGATAGATGAAGTAGTAGGATGTTCTTCTGCATATACAACACCCGTAGTAATAGATGCAAATACAAGTGGTACAAGTAATAGCGATTTTATCTTTTGATTCTTCATAAGAATACTCCTTTACATTTGTTATTTTTATCTTACCTTATTTAAGATTACAAATTCATCTAAATCTTAAATGGTCATCGAAACATCTTGAATTGCAAAAATTTCATTATAAAAGGGGTAAGTATTTCGAAAACACTTACCCCTTTATACTTCATTAAGCTCTACTTTTTATAATACTTCAATCCCCAAATGAGAAAAAGCATAATAATCAAGCAGAGAATAGCACCAATATAAGCGATTAATTGTTGGTAGAATTCTCCTGCTGTGATACTTCTATACAAACAAATAATAGACATAAAACCTGTCAAGCCGATATACATAAGTTGATTGGTTCTAGGACTAACCAATTCATCATTTACTTCTATTTAAGATCATGTCTTTTATGTTAATGTATGTTAACACTAAAAAACAAGTTAGGCCAATAATATTTAAAATAAACAATAACGGGGTTAAGTCTCTAAAAAAATTATCCACTGACACTATAAGAAATACTATACATAATATAGTCGAAACTATCTTTTTCTTGTTCATAATTATTTACTCCGTTCCAACTAAATTCAGCTTAGTAATGAAGAGCGATTTTTAACAGTATTTAGCACCACCAGTTGCCGCTCCGCCCCAAAAACCAACAGCAGCTCCAGATACAGTACCAATGATAGGTAGCGTTACAGTTCCTACGGCGCTACCAGCAACTCCTCCAGTCAATGCACCTCCAACTACACCGAGTCCACATTTTATCCAACCGCCACCTTCAACGCAAGTAAGCATATCAGCATCCATAATCTCAAATTGTTCCATCATTTTTGTATTCATGACAAATACTCCTTTTTTATTTTTAATTTTTGTCTTGTTGCAACTTTGACAAGTTTAGTATATCATTGTTTTTTAAAATTTTTCATCCAAATCTTGAATTGTCATCGAACCGTCTTAAATTAGCTTTTTTATTTAAAACCACCTCTAAAATTTTTTTAAAAGATAATTTCTAATCACTTTTTTACCATTCAGGAAGTTTCAATGACTATTCAAGATTTTATAAAGCACGAAATTGTTTTTATGTCATAATAGACCTATCCACTATATGAAAGGAATTGCCAATGACTTCTTATAAACGTACATTTGTTCCTCAAATAGATGCTAGAGACTGCGGTGTTGCTGCCTTAGCCTCGATTGCTAAATTCTATGGTTCAGATTTTTCTCTAGCTCACTTGAGAGAACTTGCAAAGACCAATAAAGAAGGGACGACTGCTCTTGGCATTGTAAAAGCCGCTGATGAAATGGGCTTTGAAACAAGACCTGTTCAAGCAGATAAAACGCTCTTTGATATGAGTGATGTCCCCTATCCTTTTATCGTTCACGTTAACAAAGAAGGAAAACTCCAACATTACTATGTTGTCTATCAAACAAAGAAAGACTATCTGGTTATTGGTGATCCTGACCCTTCTGTAAAAATCACCAAAATGTCAAAAGAACGCTTTTTCTCTGAATGGACTGGAGTAGCTATTTTTCTAGCTCCCAAACCTAGCTATCAACCCCATAAAGATAAAAAGAATGGTCTACTAAGCTTCCTTCCTCTGATTTTCAAACAAAAATCTCTCATTGCTTACATTGTTCTCTCAAGCTTATTGGTCACGATTATCAATATAGGTGGTTCTTATTATCTCCAAGGAATCTTGGATGAATACATTCCAAATCAGATGAAATCAACTTTAGGAATCATCTCAGTTGGTCTGGTTGTAACCTATATCCTCCAACAAGTCATGGGCTTCTCCAGAGATTATCTCCTAACTGTTCTGAGTCAGAGATTAAGTATTGATGTGATTTTATCCTATATTCGCCATATTTTTGAACTTCCTATGTCTTTCTTTGCGACACGTCGCACAGGAGAAATCATTTCACGGTTCACAGATGCTAACTCTATCATAGATGCCTTGGCTTCTACCATTCTTTCTCTTTTTCTGGATGTTTCTATTCTGATTCTTGTAGGGGGAGTCTTGCTGGCACAAAACCCTAATCTCTTCCTTCTTTCTCTTATTTCTATTCCTATATACATGTTCATCATCTTTTCTTTTATGAAGCCTTTCGAAAAAATGAACCATGATGTCATGCAAAGTAATTCTATGGTTAGCTCTGCCATTATCGAAGATATCAACGGGATTGAAACTATCAAGTCGCTCACGAGTGAAGAAAATCGCTATCAAAATATCGACAGCGAATTTGTAGATTATTTAGAAAAATCCTTTAAGCTCAGTAAATATTCTATTTTACAAACAAGTTTAAAGCAGGGAACAAAATTAGTTCTGAATATCCTTATCCTATGGTTTGGCGCTCAATTAGTCATGTCGAGTAAAATTTCTATCGGTCAGCTGATTACCTTTAACACACTTCTTTCTTACTTTACAACTCCTATGGAAAATATTATCAACCTCCAAACCAAACTCCAATCTGCGAAGGTCGCTAATAACCGTTTGAACGAAGTCTATCTAGTCGAATCTGAATTTCAAGTTCAAGAAAACCCTGTTCATTCACATTTTTTGATGGGCGATATTGAATTCGATGACCTTTCTTATAAGTATGGTTTTGGACGAGATACCTTAACAGATATTAATCTCACGATTAAACAAGGAGATAAGGTTAGCCTAGTTGGAGTTAGTGGTTCTGGTAAAACAACTTTAGCCAAAATGATTGTCAATTTCTTTGAACCCTACAAAGGACATATTTCCATCAATCATCAGGATATTAAAAACATTGATAAAAAAGTCTTGCGCCGTCATATTAATTACCTACCCCAACAAGCCTATATCTTTAATGGCTCTATTTTGGAAAACTTAACCTTGGGCGGTAATCATATGATTAGCCAAGAAGATATTCTAAAAGCTTGTGAATTAGCTGAAATCCGTCAAGACATTGAAAGAATGCCTATGGGCTATCAAACTCATCTCTCTGATGGAGCTGGTCTATCAGGAGGACAAAAGCAACGAATAGCCCTCGCTCGTGCTCTTTTAACTAAATCTCCTGTTTTAATACTAGATGAAGCTACTAGCGGTCTTGATGTCTTGACTGAGAAAAAAGTTATAGATAATCTTATGTCCCTAACTGATAAAACCATTCTCTTTGTAGCCCATCGTCTCAGTATAGCCGAACGAACCAACCGTGTCATTGTTCTTGACCAGGGGAAAATCATTGAAGTTGGTAGTCATCAAGAGTTAATGCAGGCGCAAGGCTTCTACCATCATCTATTCAATAAATAAGGAGAATGTCATGAATCCTAATCTTTTTAGAAGCGTCGAGTTTTATCAGAGACGTTACCATAACTATGCGACAGTATTAATCATACCTCTTTCATTACTGTTTACTTTCATCTTGATTTTCTCCCTCGTTGCCACAAAAGAAATTACTGTCACTTCCCAAGGAGAAATCACCCCTACAAGTGTCATTGCATCCATTCAGTCAACAAGTGATAATCCTATCCTAGCTAATCATTTAGTGGCAAATCAAGTAGTTGAAAAAGGTGACTTACTCATCAAATACTCTGAAACAATGGAAGAAAGTCAGAAAACTGCCTTAGAAACTCAATTACAAAGACTTGAGAAGCAAAAAGAAGGACTTGGAATTTTGAAACAAAGCTTAGAAACAGCGACTGATCTTTTTTCTGGCGAGGATGAGTTTGGCTACCATAATACCTTTATGAATTTTACTAAACAATCCCATGATATTGAACTGGGTATCACAAAGACTAACACTGAGGTTTCAAATCAAGCCAATCTTGCCAATAGCAGTTCATCAGCCATCGAACAAGAAATCACAAAAGTTCAACAACAAATTGGAGAATACCAGGAGCTGAGAGATGCTATCATAAATAAAAGGGCTCGCTTACCAACTGGCAATCCACACCAGTCAATTTTGAATCGTTATCTTGTAGCCTCACAAGGACAAACACAAGGAACTGCAGAGGAGCCATTTTTATCTCAAATTAATCAAAGCGTTGCAGGTCTGGAATCATCTATCGCAAGCCTCAAAATTCAACAAGCTGGTATCGGAAGTGTAGCAACTTATGATAATAGTTTAGCAACCAAAATTGAAGTACTCCGCACTCAGTTTTTACAAACAGCCTCACAGCAACAACTAACCGTGGAGAATCAATTAACAGAATTAAAAGTACAGCTAGATCAAGCGACACAGCGCTTAGAAAACAATACCTTAACCGCCCCAAATAAAGGTATCATTCATCTGAACAGCGAATTTGAAGGTAAAAATAGAATTCCAACTGGTACAGAAATTGCTCAAATATTCCCTATCATCACAGATACAAGAGAAGTACTAATCACTTACTACGTATCTTCTGACTATCTACCTCTACTAGATAAAGGACAAACTGTAAGATTAAAACTGGAGAAGATTGGAAATCACGGCATTACCATTATCGGCCAACTTCAGACAATTGATCAAACTCCTACCAGAACAGAGCAAGGAAATCTCTTTAAATTAACCGCTCTTGCAAAACTATCTAATAATGATAGTAAACTCATCCAATACGGCTTACAAGGTCGCGTCACTAGTGTAACTGCAAAGAAAACATATTTTGATTATTTCAAAGATAAAATTTTAACACATTCTGATTAATTTTCAGATAACACTCTAGAACTATTTATTATCTTATCAAAAAGGAGAATTATAACATGGATAAGAATCAAAACCTAACTTCATTTCAAGAACTAACAACTACTGAACTCAACCAGATTACAGGTGGAGGATGGTGGTTAGATTCAATATTAGATATGTTAACATCTAAAATACCAGACCAAGCCAATAGGTATGGAAATCATCAACAAATGTAATCATCCAAGGTGGTATTGGATAAAAAACTTGGCTCTATAATATTTGTAGTGGGTAAATCTCCTATAGATATTATGAAGCCTATTTTGTTGTAAAAAATAAAACAGTAACCTCAGGATGGCTACTGTCTAGTCTCATTTCTTCTTAAAACCTTTATTGACTTAATAAATGGTAGAAAAGAACCTTAAAAATCATAAAATACACAACCAATCTTTTCGAAACATTTATATTATAAGTTTTATTGTAGAGTTTTAATATATTTATTCTAGTATTTGATTTTTCAATGATTCTATTATTTGTTATCATTCAATTGATATCATTGTTAAAACCTGACGAAATACTTGATTTTTGCAGGCGGTATTTAGACTGGTATTAGGATGACTTTCCACAATTTTCATGACGGTATAGAGACCAACTCCTCTCTCCTCCCCTTTAGAGCTTGCTCCAAAGGAGAAGATTTCAGAAATATCGATGCCCTCTTCTTTGATGGAATTTTCAATGATAAATGTCTCCTGTGCTCCATTTTTAAAAAAGGCGATTGAAACGTGAGGTTGACTGGCCTCTGCACTGGCTTCAATAGCATTGTCACAAAGGATAGACACAATGGTTAGAAAATCAAGCAGTCTCATTCCCTCGACCTGAATCTCCTCAGGAACTTCGACATTAAAGACTATGTTCTTATCTCTAGCTTTTAGAAATTTCCCTGCTAGGAGACTTTTGAGGGCTTTATCACGAATATTCACTAATCTGCCCAGGTCATATTTGTTGTCCTGCAATTTTTCACTGGAATCCTTTAAAACAGAGTCGTAAACCTCTTTTATCTGCTCCATATCCTCCTCTTCAATGCCCAGACGTAAACTAGTCAAGAGGTTGCTATAATCATGCCGAAAGCTCCGTACTTCCTTGTAAAGTTCCTCTATATGCCGACTATAGCGTTCCATATCTCTATAGCGCAAGGTCTGCTCTTGGTTCAGTTTCTCCTGAAGTTTTTCCTTCAAATAGGTATCTAATTTCTTGATAACCCCCATAAAAAAGAGTAGATAAAATACCAGAATGAAATGGCGAACAGTCGTTGATTGTATACCTTGTACATATTCAAAATAAGACAGACTTTGCATCACTAGATAGTAAGCCCCCATTATCCAGTTAATCTTAGTCAGGGACTTTTGAAAATCTTTATCGGAAATCTCCTTTCTCAAACTAGTAAAATCATAGTCTAACCATTTCAAAAAGGCTAGAGAAATAAAGCAAATGAAAATTTTTATACATAACCAAATAAAAGAGCGGTCATCATACACATGCCCTTGCCCTAAAAATGGAAGCACAAAATAAGAAATACCTCTATAAAAGAGATTCACCAATATCATTGGAAAGAGACCATAAAAGAAAAGCAGTTTTTTAGGAAGTCCTCTTAACAGTAATAAAGACAAGCCTATGCCGTACAAGGGTTCCACAAAATAAGATAGGTAATTATTTCCTACTATATAGCTAATCGTTACAAAAATAACTACTAAAAGTAGCTTAAAAAGAAAAGCTTTAAAGACTCTCTCCAGAGTTAGAACAATTCCATCCACCTTAAAAAATATAAACAATTCCAATCCAGATAGCAAAAACACATATACGATCTTCCAAACTAATTCCATCCCATCACCTCACTCAGTGCAAGTTATTGATAGCCTCAGACACTTCCCTGACCTTATAACGCGCTATCATACAGCTACCACCATTGGGAAAGAAAAGCAGTTTTTCTTTCTTATCCAAACGCACCACATTGGCAGGATTGATGAGAAAAGAGCGATGGCACTGCAAGAGACGAGGTTCCTGCTTGAGAATCTCCTCCAAACTCGCTGTAAATTCCAACCTATCTGTCTCGCTATAGAGAATGACATGATGGGGTCTGGGAGACGTTTCGAGATAGTAAACCTCTTTAAAAGGATACTGGAATTGGGCAAATTTTGATTTAAAGTAAAAGCAATCTTCCGCTAGACTCTTACTGTCTTGACTATTGGCATAGAGGAGGGCTGTCTCGATCCGAGATTCAAACTCCTCTGCCGAAAGAGCCTTATCAATGTAGTCCAAAGCAGACACTTGGTAGCGAAAGGACAGGGGCATAAACTCTGAGTGAGTCGTCACAAAGACTATCAAGGCATAAAGATCCCGATCCCGAATCTTTCTAGCCACTTCCAGCCCCTTCATCTCCTCATTTCGAATCTCAATATCCAAAAAGAATAGCTGATGCGCCCCCTTCTCATGCACCTCTGCCAGCAGTTGGTCTGGCTTGCCAAAGACCTCAAAAGAGCTGGGAGTGATATGATGTTCTTTCAAGAGTTTCTCAATTGTCGTTTCAATTCTAGCTTGTTGGGAAAAATCATCTTCTAAAACAAATATTCTCATCTTCTTACTCTCCTTGTTTCAACCATTTTTGACGAATTTCTCTATAGCGACGTCTAGCATACTTGACAGCGTATTGACCTTCTTCTCCAAGAAAAAGGATTCTTTCTTGAAAATCAATCGATTTTACTTTATCAAGATTGACCAAACAATTTCGATGACACCTCATCAAGGTTTCTCCATATTGGTTCTCAAGATTACTTAAATTTTGAACCATATTAAAACTAGCTTCTTCTGTAACAATCTGTACAGTATGGGCTTTAGTTGGATGTGCTTGGATATAGTAGATATCGTCGACGTTTACTTTATAGGCTATTTTCTGTGTCTGAATAATCATATGTTTCATTGGATTCTCCTCCTAAGAAGAGAATAACAGAAAAAATCTAACACAAGCCCACCAAATCCTAAACAGTCTTTGAAAACTCCTAAAAGGATTATTTTTCTACAACATCATGATGGGCTTACCACTATTTTATCATAAAATCTTAACAGTACCATTCAGGAAATTTCAAGAACAATTAAAGATTTGATGGTGAAAAAGAAGATAAAAGTGATAGAATGACAGTATCAAAACACAGTTGCTAGAATCAAAACTAGCACCCAGATTAGAGGAGGAATTCTCATGACAGATACAGACCCTATCAAAAGAGCTCAGACTTTGATAACTGACTTAAACAAAGCCTATCAAGCATGCAAACAGGCAACCGCTGACGACGTCCGCTTTCAGGAGCAATTAAACTCTATTCTTGGTTTTTTAGCCAAGGCTGAGACAGTGGATAATCGAGTCTTGATTGAACTGGAAAAATTCTACCAGACTTCCAGTCTTCTCATGGGACTCAGCGCTCTTGATCCAGATGCTCCTACTCGCGCTGCTTGGCGGGCCTATGACCGTTTCCACTTTGACCAAGTCAAGACCAAGTTGAGTCTCTACGGACCAACCATTCTCTTGTAGAAAATAAAAGAAGCTGAGCTAGATTGAACTCAACTTCTTTTTTAGTATCATATAAGCAAGTTTTAGTCCTGCATCTGACGTTTTACCTGATAAGGTAAGTACAAGACTAGTAAAACCAAACCAGCTCCCAGTAAGGCTAGAAGGGCTAGTTTTTCTTGGAAGGTCACAAGGCCGACAACTAATTCCACAAGTAAAACAAAACTGGTCAATCCTCGGACAACCGCCTGCAAGCCTTTTTCCTTTTGCCCCTTGTCCAGTGGAAAAAGTTGAGTCAAATACTGGTAGTCAAAGGCGTGATAGAGAGCCAGCAACTGGAAGAGCAAGAGGTAGTTAAAGAGAACCACCACTGCTGTCGCAATCCAAGCTTGCTCGATAAAGACCTGCGCCAGCAAGGAAAGCAAGAGCAGACGGAGACTGAGGGCAAAGAGGTCTCCATTTCGCAGATAAGAACGCAGATAGAGATTTTGCCAAATCTTTCCAGGCACCTTCTGAACAGCCTTTAGGATAAAGTCCAGATAGGCACGACGCTTGACGCTGTTTGAAATTCCCTTGACCTGCGTAAAGAGGGCAAAGAAACGAAGTAAGATTTGCTTACGCTTGCTTTCTTGAGAAATGACATAGTCCCAGTCCAGTCCAGTTTCAGTGAAAAATTTGCTGGCCTTTTGACGAAAGAGGAAATATTTACCTAACCCAAACAAAAGCACATAGATTAGGAAGACAGGCAAGCCATAACCCATGGCTAAAAATAAGGGCGCAAATAACAGCAAGAAAAGGGTCTGGATAAAGAGCCAAAAGACTAGGGAAATGCCCGTTTGACGCTTGAGGTGGAGCTTGATTTCCTCTTCTCCAACCAAGAGAAAGAGCTTGTCTGGAGCCTCCATATAAGTGGCAATTCCACCCCAAAGCAAAAGTAAAACAGACGTAATTCCTACAAATAAAAGGATAGGCCAATGATTTTCAGGAAAATCTTGTAAGAGTTGACTGTACTGGTAGGCTAGAAAGCCCAGCAGAACAAGCAGGAACAAGACAAAGTGGTCATTGAGAACATAGCGCAGATAACCAAGACACTCCTTACGAAAAGCCTGCTTTCTCTTTAAAAACAAGTCTTTCATATCTCCTCCTCTTTGGTCAGAGCCAAGTAAATATCATTCAAACTGGCCTCAGGCATGTTAAAGGCTTCGCGCAGTTGCGCCAGATTTCCCTTGGCACGCACTTCCCCCTTGTGGAGAATGACAAAGGCATCACACATCTTCTCAGCCGAATCCAGCACGTGGGTACTCATGAGAATAGACTTGCCTTTTTGCTTTTCCACTTCCAAAAGCTGAATCAAGTCCGCAATAGCCAGCGGATCGAGACCAAGGAAAGGCTCATCCACGATGAAGAGACTCGGATCCACCACAAAAGCACAGATAATCATGACCTTCTGCTTCATCCCTTTTGAAAAATGAACAGGGAACCAATCTAATTTCTGGTCCAAACGGAACATTTTTAACAAAGGTTCTACTCGATCAAAAGCTACTTTCTGCTCAATACCATAAGCCATGGCAACCGTTTCGATATGCTCTCTGAGGGTCAATTCCTCATACAAGCTAGGTGTCTCAGGAATGTAGCCAATTTGCTTGCGGTAGCTCGTTGCATCTTCTTGCAGGGTCAAGCCATTGATATTGATGGAACCACTATAAGGTGTCAACAGACCGATAATCTCATTAATAGTCGTCGATTTACCAGCACCATTGAGACCAATCAAACCAACTAACTGCCCACTTTCAACAGTAAAGGACACATCTTTCAAGACAGGGACATGAACATAGCCACCTGTCAGGTTTTTAATTTCTAACATATTTTCTCCAAATCTGGTATAATGTAGCTATATTATATCAAAATTCAATACAGTAGAGGTAGATTTTATGTCAGATTGCATTTTTTGTAAAATCATCGCAGGGGAAATTCCTGCTTCAAAAGTATATGAAGATGAGCAGGTTCTTGCCTTTCTTGATATCTCTCAAGTGACACCAGGACACACCTTGGTCGTTCCAAAAGAACACTATCGTAATCTTTTGGAAATGGACGCTACTAGCGCCAGCCAACTCTTTGCCCAAGTTCCAACAGTGGCTCAAAAAGTCATGAAAGCTACCAAGGCTACTGGTATGAATATCATTACCAACTGTGAAGAAATCGCAGGGCAAACCGTCTTTCATACCCACATTCACCTCGTGCCTCGCTACAGTGCGGACGATGACCTCAAGATTGATTTTATCGCCCACGAACCAGACTTTGACAAACTTGCTCAAGTCGCTGAAACCATCAAAAACGCCTAAGGAGTTGCTATGAAATTATCCAACCTACTGCTATTTGCAGGAGCTGCAGCCGGAAGCTATCTGGTCACAAAAAATCGCCAAACCATCACAGATGAAGTCTTGAATACCACTGACCGCGTTCAAGCTATCAAGGACGATGTAGATATTATCCAAAATAGCCTGCAAATCATCGACCAGCAAAAAGAACTCATCAAGGAATACCAAGAAGACCTGACTTACAAATTTAAAGTCTTGGAAAAAGATATCCAGACTAGACTAGCTGTGATTAAAGAAACACAGGAAATCGAAGGTAAGTAAAAAGAGCCCGACGGCTCTTTTTAGTTTATAGATTTTTTAAGACTTTCCTTAAGTAACGACGGACGGTAGCGACCTTCTTCGAAGTTCCATACCTAAACTTTGAGCCTAGGTCTCAAAGTTTCCGAACACCTGAAATCAAACTGTTGCAGGTGTTTTCATTACGGCGGAAAGTCTGGGAAATTATTTGATTTATACTCAATGAAAATCAAAAAGCAAACTAGGAAACTAGTCGCAGGTTACTCAAAACACTGTTTTGAGGTTGTAGATAAGACTGACGAAGTCAGTCACATATATACGGCAAGGCGACGTTGACGCGGTTTGAAGAGATTTTCGAAGAGTATTAGTTATGAAATGGTGAATGCGTTGTCTAAATTGTGATGTATAATTGACGGGATATGGGATATGGCTTGTTTACACTTAAAAAGAGCCCGACGGCTCTTTTTTACTTTATTCTCCTTCAAAGGCATCTTTTATATGGTCAAAGAAGCCTTTTTTCTTTGGATTGACTTTTAAATCACCTGCAGCTGCGAATTCTTTCAAGGCTTCTTTTTGGCGGTCGTTCAAGCCTGTCGGAGTAACGACATTAACGGTAACGTATTGGTCACCAACTGCACCGCCACGAAGACTCGGAGCTCCTTTACCACGTAGACGGAATTTCTTACCAGTCTGAGTGCCCTCTGGGATAACCAATTCAACATCACCGTGAACAGTTGGGATATCAACTGTATCACCAAGAGCTGCTTGGACAAAGTTGAGGTTGAGATTGTAGAAGATAGTGGTTCCTTCACGTTCAAACTTGTCGCTGGCTTCCACAGAAACCACTACATACAAGTCACCGTAAGGTCCACCATTAAAGCCAGCCTCACCTTGACCCGCTAGGCGAATTTGTTGACCTGTTTCCACACCGGCAGGGATTTTGACATGTACGCTATGGGCTTGTTTTTCATGCCCTGTTCCATGACAAGTTGTACATGGATCTTTAATTTCTTTTCCGCGACCATGACAGACATCACAGGTTACTTGGCGACGCATCATACCAAGCGGAGTCTGTGTATCGACGTTAATGACACCAGAGCCATGACAGCGTCCACAAGTGACTGGACTTGTTCCTGGCTTAGCACCAGAGCCATTACATGTACGACAGCTTGCTTCACGATTGTACTTAACTTCTTTTTCAGCTCCAAAAATAGCTTCTTCAAAGGTCAAGTTCACACGATACTGGAGATCATCCCCTTGACGAGGAGCGTTTGGATTGCGTGAAGCACCGCCTCCGCCGAAGAAACTTGAGAAAATGTCCTCAAAACCACCGAAGCCACCTGCTCCGTTGAAACCGCCAGCTCCACCACCGAAGCCTCCAAAGCCACCATTGGCACCCGCAGCACCATATTGGTCATAGGCCGCCCGTTTTTGGTCGTCACTCAAAGTCTCATAGGCTTCTTGAACTTCCTTATACTTTTCCTCAGCGCCAGGCTCCTTGTTGATATCTGGGTGGTATTTTTTCGAAAGCTTACGATAAGCCTTTTTGATCTCGTCTGCCGAAGCGTTTTTTGACACCCCCAGACGATCATAAAATTCAGTATTGTTCATACAAGATACCAAGACCGTAAAATTCGACTGAAAAATAAGAAATCTGACGCTGGAGCGATGCTCCTAGACAGATTTATCTTTTTTCCGAGAATTTAGGTCGGGTTCAATTCCTTTCTTTTATATTGAGTAAGAAATTTGGGAACCCGTGTTCAATTCCCTGAACACCTTTGTTCCTTTCTATAATTTTCATGTAAATCTTTAGAGGCTGTTTTCTATACTCTGCTTCACTTGATTAAACTCTTCATCTGATAGAGTAAATATCAAATCCTCTTCAGCATACTCGTTCTGTTCTTTAAAATAGTTGTCCGTATTCTCTGCCAACCCTAAACCGAAAATCACTTTTCTTGCAAACTCTTGATGTGCAAAACCGATAGCCGTAATGATTTGTTTATCTTGGACAAGAACTTTCGGTTGAAAATTCTTACGTGGAAGAAATTCAAAATAATCAAAGAAGTTTTGCCAAATTCCACCTGTAAATTTCGTGTCGTTCAACAAGCCAGCTTTCGCTAGTAAAATGGGCGCTGAAGAAATGGCTGCAATTAGGATATCTTGCTCATTAAGACTTCTCAAAAACGAAATCAATTTCTCATCTTGTAGAGCAGGACCTATATTGACCATTCCTGGCAAAATTACACAAGAATAATCTTCTATACAGAGCTGATCCAATGTTTTCGTCGGTTGACAGGGCAAACCATCCTCAGAGACTACCATCGAATTCTCAGAAGCGACATAATCAATCGTGATATCAAAAGACAGAGCTAAAGTACTCGTTAAAGTGGTTATCTCATAAAGAGAAAAATTAGGATAAATGATACAAAGTACTTTTTTCATACGCAACATCCTCTATTTTATCGAAAAACAGAGGCTGGATTGCAACCTCTGTGGATGAGTGAAGTAACTTAAATCAAATTTATTTTGATTTTAAATATCCAATAAGCACACAAACATTTATATATTTTTGTCTCTTCTTAGTATTGGCTATAAAATTCCAATAGATTAGAAGGAAAACACAGACAACCCAAACCATGCCAATTATAAACGATATTATAAATTCTGGTTTTTGTATGGTTGCTGATACTAGTGCTGATACTAGCGCTGACAACAATACTGAAGTAACAAAATTCCTTACCGCCTCATCATTTTTAACACAACTTTCATGCTCAGCTAAAATAATTGCTTTATACCTAGCCAAATACACTACTGGAATATTATCTATAAAATCTTTTGCAGATTCATAACTATCAGCTTTATTACAAAAATCATTATAAACTTTTCGTGTATTTTTTAGATACTCTTCATCCAATACACTCATCTTACTTCTCCGTAAACTCTCCGTCTACGACGTCATCGCCTGCGTTTCCTGTTGCTTGTGCGCTTTCTGCTCCTGCTTGAGCTTGTTGGGCTGCTGCGGCTTGTTCGTAGAGTTTAACAGCAAGTCCTTGAGCTTTTTCGTTCAATGCTTCAAGTTTTGCTTTCATGTCGTCCAAGTTGTTGTCTTCTTGAGCTTTCTTAAGGTCATCAAGGGCAGCTTGGGCAGCGTCACGTTCTGCGTCGAAGCCTTTGCCTTCAGTTTCCTTGATTGTCTTTTCAGTCGCAAAGATTGCTTGGTCTACTTCGTTACGAAGGTCAACTTCTTCTTTACGTTTCTTATCTGCTTCAGCGTTAGCTTCTGCATCTTTCATCATGCGGTCGATTTCTTCATCTGTCAAACCTGAGTTAGATTGGATGACAATAGTTTGTTCTTTTTGAGTTCCAAGGTCTTTAGCCTTAACAGAAACGATACCATTCTTGTCGATGTCAAATGTTACTTCGATTTGAGGAATTCCACGAGGTGCAGCTGGGATATCTGTCAATTGGAAACGTCCAAGAGTCTTGTTATCTGCTGCCATTGGGCGTTCACCTTGAAGAACGTGGATATCAACGGCTGGTTGGTTGTCTGCTGCAGTTGAGAAGACTTGTGATTTAGATGTTGGAATAGTAGTGTTGCGATCGATAAGTTTTGTGAAGACACCACCCATTGTTTCGATACCAAGTGACAATGGTGTTACGTCAAGAAGGACAACGTCTTTGACATCACCAGTAATCACACCACCTTGGATGGCAGCACCCATAGCAACTACTTCGTCAGGGTTTACTGATTTGTTTGGTTCTTTACCAGTTTCAGCTTTAACAGCTTCTACAACGGCTGGGATACGAGTTGACCCACCAACAAGGATA
Organism: Streptococcus pseudopneumoniae; assembly: GCF_001076775.1. Classification (GTDB taxonomy): domain Bacteria; phylum Bacillota; class Bacilli; order Lactobacillales; family Streptococcaceae; genus Streptococcus; species Streptococcus pseudopneumoniae_G. The sequence goes on along the minus strand of NZ_JVGV01000018.1, from coordinate 108,213 downwards.
ACTTCATCGATTTCTGACAAGCTCAAACCTGCATCTGAAAGGGCTTGACGAACTGGAACTTTTGTACGTTCTACAAGGTCACGAGTCAAATCATCAAATTTCGCACGAGTCAAAGTCATTTCCAAGTGAAGAGGTCCAGCCTCACCTGCAGTGATAAATGGCAAGCTGATTTGTGTTGAAGTTACACCAGAAAGGTCTTTCTTCGCTTTTTCAGCTGCATCTTTCAAACGTTGCATTGCCATCTTGTCAGTAGACAAGTCAATACCGTTTTCTTTCTTGAATTCTGCTACCAAGTGGTCGATGATTTTTTGGTCAAAGTCGTCACCACCAAGTTTGTTGTCCCCTGCAGTTGACAATACGTCGAAGACACCGTCACCCAATTCAAGGATAGAGACGTCGAATGTACCACCACCAAGGTCAAATACTAAGATTTTTTCTTCTTTATCAGTCTTGTCCAAACCGTAAGCAAGAGCGGCTGCAGTTGGTTCGTTGACGATACGTTCTACTTCAAGACCAGCGATTTTACCAGCGTCTTTTGTTGCTTGACGTTGAGCATCGTTAAAGTAAGCTGGAACTGTGATAACTGCTTTAGTTACTTTTTCACCAAGGTAGTCTTCAGCGTAGCCTTTCAAGTATTGAAGAATCATAGCTGAAATTTCTTGTGGAGTGTATTCTTTTCCATTAGCAGAAACTTTTTCAGAAGTTCCCATCTTAGATTTGATAGAGATAACTGTATCTGGGTTTGTGACTGCTTGACGTTTTGCAGCATCACCAACGATGATTTCTCCGTTTTTGAATGATACTACAGATGGAGTTGTGCGGTTTCCTTCTGGGTTTGCGATGATTTTGCTTTCAGTTCCTTCAAGAACTGCTACTGCTGAGTTTGTTGTACCTAAGTCAATACCGATAATTTTAGACATGTGTTTTTCTCCTTGTTAGTTAATTTTCTATTTTTGATATTTCCCTTAAGTGGTGGGGACGTGAGCAACTCCCTTCGGGATTTCATCACTTATTTTTGAGCCTATTGTCTCAAAAATCCCCTGTTTCAGTAGCAGAAGCTACTGAAACTTTCACCACGGCGGGAAATATCTTCCTTGCAAGCCTCCGGCTTGCCTCTTATCTTTCTTCATAGTTTATTGTCGTTTCGGACAAATTTTGTCAAGTTTTCTAAACTAGTTATAGACCACTACCATTGCTGGGCGTAGGATGCGGTCATGGAGTTTGTAGCCTTTTTGGAAGACTTGGGCGATGGTATCTGCTGGGTGTTCATCGTCTGCTGGGAGAGTTTGGATGGCCATATGATAGTTATGGTCAAATTCGCCGTCAGCTGCGATTTCTTCGATTCCTTCTTCTTTCAAAGCGTGAATCAAGCTTTCTTGCACCATCTCCAATCCTTTTTTGACGTCGTCTGTCAAACCTTCAACTGCGAGTGCACGCTCAAGGTTGTCCAAAGAAGGGAGAATTGCTTTTGCCAAGTCCTGGCTACGATAACGTTGCAAGTTTTGACGCTCTTCATTGGCACGACGTTGGATATTTTGCATTTCTGCATGAGCGCGAAGGTATTTATTTTCGAACTCATCTGCACGTTCATTTGCCAAGTCCAATTCAGACTTCTCAGGAGTTGTTTCTTCTACCGTTTCCACAACTTCCTCTTCTTGGACTTCTTCTACTTCTTCATTTTTTATATCTTGGGCCATTTTCGCCTCCTTTAATGATTTCAATCTTAATGTACTTCATAATGATTACTGCTGAGGTAGCGGTAAAAATCTGTCAACTTCATGGTCAAAACACGATTGACTACATTGACTTGGTTGATTAGCTGTTGGTAATCCAGATTGACCGGACCGATAATGGCTAGAATCCCAACTCCCCGATAAGGAATGAGGAACTTACTGCTAATCACCGCCAAGTTAGCTAGACAGGATTCTTGACTGTCCGCAACACGGACATTTTGCATCTGATCCTCATGCAGCCCCTCACGAATCTCCAGAGCCACCTTTTGCGGTTGATCAAAGAACTGATAGGCTGCTAGATTGGCAAAATTCAAGAGATTGACCTTGCCCGCCACCACAATGTTTTCGTTAAACATTTCTTTAAAAATATGTTCAAAGAGATCCATGACATTGTCCGTTGTTGTGAAGTAACGCTGGATAATCTGCGGAATCTCCGTCCGAATCTTGTAGTGAATATCTAGAACGGTGTGGCCGAGGAAACGTTCCTGAATGATGCTCTTCAGTTTCAGCAAATCCTCCTGCAAGAAGTTCCTTGGAATCAGAAATTGACTGGTAACCGTTCGAGACTCGTCTAGGGTAAATACTGCCAAGGCTGTATGTTGCCCCAAAACAACGATATCAAAGGCTGTCAACCGTTGCCTGCTCGGCTCAACATCCAGTGCCACTACCGTACAGCCACTCAGGTCTGTCAGTAGATTAGCAGCCTCTTGAAAAATATCTTCCAATTTGAAGAATTCCTGATCAAAGGCTTTGACAATCTCGTAAACCTCATTTTCAGCCAGTCGGTCAAAATCCAGTGAGTGTTTCACATAGTACTGAAAACCAGCAACACTTGGCATTCGACCACTTGAAGTATGGGCCTTCTCAAGCAACCCTTGCTTTTCTAGAGCCGCCATGTCATTACGAATGGTTGCACTGCTAGAGTTAATAGACTCTTGCAAGGCTTTGGATCCGACAGGTTCGTGCGTTTTGGTAAAGATGTCAATAATCAGATTTAAAATATCCTGCTGACGCTCTGTAACCACCTCATCACTCCTCTCTGTCTGATCGATTAGCACTCGATACGCTCAAGTGCTAACTTATGATTCTATTATACACCCTTAAAAGAGAATGTCAAGATAAAAACTCAAAAAATTAGCACTCTTTTGTCAAGAGTGCTAAAAATCAGTCTGAAGACCTAGAAACTTACTGTTCATCTACTTGATATTTCCTTTTAAGTCTGAAAAAACCATAGATTAGATAAGAAATCATAAAAGCATATAGAGCAAAAATGACAAAGAAAGATTGAGACAGTTCTTCTCGAAACAAACTCATACAAACAACAAGACCACCTGAGAAAGCAACTGTGCATGAACGAAGTCTATTTCGCATAACTTCCCATCTGAGCCCCTTACTCATATAGACTTGATCCTCTGAAAGTATATCATAAGCTGGTTTACGAAGAATCGAACAAGAACCTGCTCCTATCAATTCCCAACCTCTATTTCTAAAATCTTGCAGTTCATGCTTATGCTTTTTAAGAAATCTAGAATCATAGATACAGTAGATGATATCATCTGGTTGACATTGGTCAAAATAGAAAAAACCAAAACGACTCGTTCTATATCTCCAGCCTTTCAAGTGCATCTCATGCAAATAATCTTCTTCCTTGTCCAAATCAACAATGGTGAAAATCCGAAATTGCTTTTTATTTATCATGACTTTCCCTCCAATTTTGAGCATATCTACCCTATCATAAATCTGATAATTCCTTCTTTTTATGCCATAACTTCCAGCTAATATAGGCAACTATTAACAAGAGGATTAAAGACAAGAAAATATCTAGCCCAACCACAAGAAATTTCCATAGATCAAACGTATTACTCCTATCGAGCAACATAAATAGTAATAGTATATGTATGGCTAGCAAAAGTAAAACAGGTACTAGTCGCAGTCTTAAAATGCGATTAACCATATCCAACTTGTTAGTAGCATCGTTATAAATTTCAAACTCTGCAGCCGATTCAACTTCAGAATGCGCTTTTCTAAAATAGGAAAAACTATTAAAGTCTGTAATATGCTCCCAACCACAGTCTTTAAATAGTTGTAAATAGGAGGCTCTCTCTGATTTTTCCATTGGGTAAAAATCCAACTGATAAGACACTTGCTCAGGCTGACACTTTTCAAAGGTATACTTAACTGCAAACAATAAGATAGAGTAGCTTACTTCCCTAAGTTTCCATCCCTTAGCATGCATTTCTCTAAAGTATAGAGCCTCCCTCTCATAATCCGCAATTGTAAAAATTCGATAAACAATTTTCTTTTCCATCATCCTTCCTCCCGACTGTTTCTGTAGAGTCGTTCAATACGATTCAATTCAATATCTAAAACTTTTCGTCCCAAGTCTGTAATCTGATAGATTTTCCGTTTTTCCTCTTCTCGGACAAAGGAAATCAAACCATCCCTTTCCATTTTTGACAAGGTTCCATACATAGTTCCAGGACTGATTGAAACTTGCGAATCTGTCATTTCCCTGACCTTTTGCGTAATACTATAACCATGACCTTCCTTTTGCAGACAGAACAAGATATAAAAACCCGTTTCCGTCATCGGAAGATAAACTCGACGAATCTTATCCGTTAATTCCATTTGCATTCACCTCCTATTCAGTTCGATATATCGCACTTCATTATATAAAATATATCACACCTCGATATAAAACGCAAGAAAAAAGACCGCCCTCAGGCAATCTTTCTTCTATATTAGTATTAGTAAAGGTCTAAATAGTTATCAATTTCCCATTGTGAAACGAAGGTTGCATAACTTGCCCATTCGATTCGTTTAGCTTCGAGGAAACTAGTATAAATATGTTCTCCGAGAGCCGCTCTGACAACTTCATCTTCAGTCAGAGCTTTCAAAGCGTTGTGAAGGGTTGATGGAAGGTCTGTAATACCAGCTTCCTTGCGCTCTTCTGCTGTCATGATGTAGATATTTTCTTCGATAGGAGCTGGTGCTTCGATTTTATTTTCAATACCATGCAAACCAACTTCCAAAAGAACTGCCATAGCGATGTACGGGTTCGCCATTGGATCCACTGAACGCAACTCAAGACGAGTCCCCATACCACGTGAAGCAGGCACGCGCACAAGTGGCGAACGGTTACGACCAGCCCAAGCAATGTAAACCGGTGCTTCATAACCTGGAACCAAACGTTTGTATGAATTAACTGTTGGGTTCATGATGGCAGTATAGTTGTAGGCATGCTTAATCAAACCGCCAAGGAAATGGTAGGCCGTTTCTGACAACTGCATTCCTTTTGGATCATTTGGATCAAAGAAGGCATTGTTTCCTTCTTCATCAAACAAGGACATATTACAGTGCATACCTGATCCAGCAATACCAAATTTTGGTTTGGCCATAAAGGTTGCGTAAAGACCATGTTTGCGAGCAATGGTTTTAACAACAAGTTTAAAGATTTGAATCTTATCACAAGCACGGAGAACTTCATCGTACTTAAAGTCAATCTCGTGTTGTCCAACAGCAACCTCGTGGTGACTCGCTTCTACTTCAAATCCCATTTTGGTTAAGACATTGACAATCTCACGACGTGTGTTGTCCGCAAGGTCAGTAGGCGCCAAATCAAAGTAGCCACCCTTGTCATTCACTTCAAGTGTTGGGTCTCCATTTTCATCCAACTTAAATAGGAAGAATTCTGGCTCTGGTCCAAGGTTAAAGGATTTGAATCCCACTTCTTCCATGTGACGAAGAGCACGTTTCAAATTGCCACGAGGGTCACCTGCAAATGGCTCACCTTCTGTTGTATAGACATCACAGATCAAACCTGCAACACTTCCATTTTCATCTCCCCAAGGGAAGACTGTCCATGTATCCAAGTCTGGGTACAAGTACATATCTGATTCATTGATACGTACAAAACCTTCGATAGAAGATCCATCAAACATAGCCTTGTTTGACAAGACTTTATCTAACTGTTCATCTGTAGCAGGAATTTCGACGTTTTTCATGGTTCCCAAAATATCTGAGAACATGAGACGAATAAAGGTAACATTTTTTTCCTTGACTTCACGACGAATATCTGCAGCTGTGATTGGCATGAGTTTTCTCCTTAATGTATGACTACTTGCGGTTGCCTAACCGCGACCAAAAGGTGACCGTACCGAAGCAAAGCGACCCTGTTGGAGGAGTTCATTATGAAGTGCACGACGCACCTCAGTCTGACTCACCGCTTTCTTGGATTTCGCTTCACGTTCAGCATATTTTTTCTTAATGGCAGCGATATTATAACCTTCAGAGATATAATCTTTGATTTCAAGCAGACGATCCATGTCATTCAAAGAATACATGCGACGGTTTCCTTCGTTTCGATCAGGCTTGATCAACTCTTGATCTTCATAATAACGAATCTGACGCGCCGATAAATCGGTCAACTTCATAACACTGCCGATAGGAAAAACAGCCATATTTCGGCGAAATTCTTTTTCCTTCATTTACAATTTCCTTCTTTCTGTCTATTATAGTCTAAAAAAAGACAAACGTCAATTGATAATGTTATAAAATGTAACATTATTTTTCTTTTTTCTCTAAAAAGAGACGAATACGATCAATATCGTAATTTACGAGAATTGCGACAAAAACTCCCATGAAAGTTTCTGATACACGCGCAAACACGTACAAAATCGTTTCACCGCTCGGAATCGATAGGGTAATGATTAACATAGCTGCTACACCACCTATAACACCTGCTTTGTTATTCATGGCTACATTTGTCATAATGGTTAACATGGTGCAGATGGGAACAACAACCAAGGTCACCCAAAAGGCTTCGTGGAAAAAGGTATTTAATAGGAAGAAGATCAGGGCATAGAGGCCACCGATACTATTTCCTAGAATACGCGAAGTCCCAAAATGGACACTCTTATCAAAACTCTCCCTCAGGCTAAAAACGGCTGTCAAAGCACCGATTTGAAGACCTTTCCAGCCAAAAAAGCCAAAAATCAAGAGAACTAGAAAAACAGCAATACCTGTTTTAAAGGTTCGCATACCAAGTTTGAACTGGGATTTATCGAATTTATATTTTTTAAAATAACTCATAATCTCAACTTTCTATTTCCATTTTATCATAAATTGGCTGATTTTATGAGCAATAGTTGAGAGGAAGCGTTTTTATTTTAAGCAAAAGAAAAGAGGAACTTTCATCCCTCTCTTCTTTGATTTATTTATAAAATCTTATTTTTCTGTCAAAGCTGCAAGTCCTGGAAGAACTTTACCTTCAAGAAGTTCCATTGATGCTCCACCACCAGTAGAGATCCATGAGAATTTATCTGCACGTCCAAGATTGATCGCTGCAGCAGCTGAGTCACCACCACCAATGATTGATTTAACTCCTGGTTGTTTCACGATAGCGTCCATCACACCAATTGTACCAGCTTGGAAGTCTGGGTTTTCAAATACACCCATAGGTCCGTTCCATACAACTGTTTTCGCACCAGTCAAAGCTTCATCAAATTTAGCGATAGATTTTGGACCGATGTCAAGACCAAGGAAGCCTTCAGAAACTGCTTCACCTTCAGTGTCACGCACTTCTGTGTAACCAGCAAATGCGTTTGCTTCTTTTGAGTCAACTGGCAAGATCAATTTACCATTTGCTTTTTCAAGAAGAGCTTTCGCAACATCCAATTTGTCTTCTTCTACAAGTGAGTTACCGATTTCGATACCTTGTGCTTTGTAGAATGTGTAAGTCATACCACCACCGATAAGGACTTTGTCAGCTTTTTCAAGCAAGTTTTCGATAACACCAATCTTGTCTGAAACTTTTGAACCACCAAGGATAGCCACGAATGGACGTTCTGGAGTTTCAACTGCTTCTTGGATGTAGGCGATTTCGTTTTCAAGAAGGAAACCAGCAACTGCTTTTTCAACGTTTGCTGAGATACCAACGTTAGATGCGTGTGCACGGTGAGCTGTACCGAATGCATCGTTTACGAAGATACCATCTCCAAGTGATGCCCAATATTTACCAAGTTCAGGATCGTTTTTAGATTCTTTCTTGCCATCAACATCTTCGTAACGAGTGTTTTCAACCAAGAGAACTTGTCCATCTTCAAGAGCGTTGATAGCTGCTTCCAATTCAGCACCACGAGTGACACCTGGGAAAACAACGTCTTGGCCCAATTTAGCTGCCAAGTCTGCTGCTACAGGAGCAAGTGATTTACCAGCTTTATCAGCTTCTTCTTTCACACGTCCAAGGTGAGAGAAAAGAATTGCACGTCCACCTTGTTCGATGATGTACTTAATAGTTGGAAGAGCTGCTGTGATACGGTTGTCGTTAGTGATTACGCCATCTTTCAATGGTACGTTGAAGTCAACACGAACGAGGACTTTTTTACCTTTCAAGTCAACGTCTTTAACAGTAAGTTTTGCCATGTTACAAAAACCCCTTTAATTATTTTATTCGAAACTATTATATCACACTTTGGAAATATAAGGAAAGATTTCACAAGATTTTTCGATATTTAATCTTCATCTTCTTTTTTCTGTTTCAATGTCAAGGCTAAACTAGCAAGACCAAGGCTGGCCAATCCTGCTATTAGGGCTTCATTGGCATCAGCAGTTCCTGTATTTGGCAATTGTTTGCCTGCTTCTTCTGATTTAACTGCTGTATTTTGGGCTGGTTTTTCTTGTGTAGGCGCTACTGCTGGTTCAGTTTTTACTTTTGTTCCAATTTCAACAATTTCTGGAATCGTTTCTTGGATGACTTCTGTTGAACGAAGGCGACGCTGACCGTTTTCATCAACTTCAAAGACATGTCTTAATAGACCATCTCGTCCCTGTATGATGACTCGTTGTTCCCCAACTAGCATATCAGCATTTTCATGCTCTTGACGATCAAAGGCAACCTTTTCCTCTTGAACTTCCAATTTAGGAGCCTTTTGTTGATCAGAAGCCGGTTGATTAGTAGGTTTTGGAAGATCTGTGTTTTGTGGTGCTGGATTGGCAGGAATGAGACCAGTACCTACTTCTACGATTTCAGGGCTTGCTTCTTTCAAAACTTCTGTAGCGCGAAGGGTACGATTGCCTTGACTATCTACTTCAATCAAACGGCGAATTTGTCCTTCAACTCCTTCTTGGACAAGTTGACGTTGACCGACTGTAAGATTTGGATTTGGACGTTCTTGGTGTTCGAAGGCAATACTTGTCTCTTCAATTTCTAATTTTGGAGTATCCACAACCAAATTCTTGACACCTTCAGTTGGTTCCTTGCTTGAAATAACTTTTTCTACTGGTTTAGCAGGTTGTGGTTTTTCAGCAGATTCATAAACAAAGGCATAATGAGTAAAGTGTGGTGCTGTAAAGATAACATGACTATCCGTTTGTTCAAAAGCCAATTCTACTGCCTCTTTGCCTTCAGGCAAGAAGAAGACTTTCTTCACTTTCTTATCTTTTTCAATTGGAATTTTCACAATAGAAGCGTAAGAGAGATCAACGTCTTGACCTTTTTCATCTAGACCTTCTATTTCAAAGACATGAGCATCTTCTCCAGCAAAGTATTTCTTCTCTTCAGCACTTGCTTGAACACGCTCTACTTTCAAGCCCTTGATGATAGTCTTCTCTTTATTTGAGAAGTGTACCTCAACACCTGTTTTACTATCAGAAAAGACTGCTGGCTTGTCTTCTTTCAATAAAGCAACCAGATCTTTTAGACTCTGTTTCGCTGTTGCAAGCTCTTCTGGACTCAAATCTACTTTTTCAACCAAGGCCTTATTTTTCTCAAGAAGCGGAGCTAGGGCAGAACCTGAAGGATGGTTTGGTTTGGCAGCCAAGAGTTCTTGAGCCTCACCTGTTAAGCGATCAAGTTCTGTCTTTTCTTCCGTAAATTTCTCTTGACCATTCAGAGCTTTATGAGCTTCTGTCAATTTATTAAGTCGGTCATTGACTTGATCTTGGGTGCTAGTTTCATGGTCTTTCAACACTTGTTCGGCCGCTTCAATTGCTTTCAAGAAGGCTTCTTTTACTTCTGGTGAAGCAAAGTTATAGACCACCTTGTTCTTAGCCGCTTCAACTTCTGCTAATTTTTGTTTAAGGTATTCATCGTTCAATGCTGCTTTTGGAGATACCAAAACATCAAAGTTGACTTCATGACCTTGGTAACGAAGCGTCAAGGTTTGACGACCGGTCTTTTGAGCATCGTAACCAGAAATTTCAACTCCCTCATCAGTAAAGGAATGTTCTTCCATGGTGTCATTGCTATAAGCCACTGCAAAGCGTCCTTCAGACAAGTCTAAGCTATCACCAACTAGGTAATCTTTTTTCGGTTCCTGACTTACTTCAATTCCCAAAATAGTTTTCGGACTTGCTTCATCTTGACTAGTAACAGTCACTGATAAATTAGCATGTACCGGTTGTCCCAAATATTGTAAAGTAAGATTTTGTTCTCCCTTATGATGCGTATCAAAACCTGATACTGATACACCCGCGTGAGTTAGGCGAATAAGTTCGTCCTCAGCTCCACCTTCATACTGAACTCGAAGAACACCACCTCTAAGGTCCAAATCCTCCCCTTCGGCGTAGCTTGTTTTCTTAGGTCCTGTTTCTAGGCTGACTGACTTGATTCTTCTGTCATCTTTTGGAACGGAAACTGCTAGGATATTACTAATTTCCTTGCCTGGCAACTGGGTACGATAGTAAAGAAGACCAGATTGATTTGTCAAATCCAATGGTGCACTTGCTAGGTCTCCTCCAACTTCGCTCTTCAAGGTTGCAAGCGGAGTTTGAGAATTTGGATTATCATAAACGGTAATGGTTGCTCCAGCTGGTACATCCGCAAAGCCAACTTGTACCTTGTTATTGCCTAGAGAACGGGCTGCAGCCTTGGCCATCGGAATATTGACACTTTCAGTATCAAGCTTTTCATACATTCTCCAGTTATAGATACGAATAGCCTTCCATGGAGTTCCATTGTCGGAAGTGACAACATTCAAGCGCCAATCTTGAGCTGTGATTGGTTTATCAAGGGTAATATCTGTAACATGGGCTTTATTGCCACGAACTTCCTTAGCCAACTTCCATTGACCATCCGCATCTTTATAATAAAGGTCAAAGTCTTTGGTGTTCATCAAACCGTCGTTTACAGATTCTCCACCAGCTCCAGCATGGTCCATCACCCATCTAACAACTGTACGTGGCTGGGTCAAACGAATATCCACACTACCACTTAACTGTCCAGAAGACCACTTGTCTGAAAGACTGGTAATGGTACCATTCAACATACCTTCAATACCTTCTCCACCTTCAGTCTTAGGGAAAGTACTATCAATAACTGTTGCACCTGGAACGATATTTTCAGCTAGTGGTTTTGGTAGGCTGGTATCTTTTACAGTCATGCCCCAATCAAAGGTTGTAGTTGCAGCTTCTGAACGAACTCCATTTTTACCGACTGCTACAACCTTCAGTTCTTGAGTTGTACCTTGAGCACTTGCTGAGCGGCTAACTTTTGGTAGATAAATAGTTGTAGAAGATGAGCCAGTTAGTAATTTCCAGCTGTCTCCATCTTTTTCGTAAACTTCATAGAAATCTGCATCCTTGTTGCCTTTAAATTGCACAACTGCTTCCGCTTCTTGGGCATTTTTAAGGACTTGTTTGGCTACAGCTACTGTGGTTGGTGCCTGAGGAGCATCTTGATTATTGCTGATGGTCAATTGCCCCAGGTTAAATTGATAGCCTTTTAAGTCTTTGTCATTTTCAAAATAGAGTTTAATACCGTAAATTGTTTTACCTGCTAAGGCACTCAAATCAAAATCATCGGTAGTCCAGTTATCTGAAACTGTCAATTCTTTACGGGCAGCTTCATCACCGTAGGTATAATCTTTCTTGGTTGCAAATTCTACATAAACCTTGGTTCCCTTGCCTCCTTTGTGGGCAACATGCAATTTGGTTGTATCTGTCACCTTCAAGCGAGTAGAGTACAAATTCACATCTTGCTTGGTCGCACCTGAAAGATCCCCTGCAAATTTGAGAGAAGTTCCACCATTATAAGCATCTTCAAAATCATAGCTTGCTTTCAACTTATCACCAGTTGATTTTTGCCACCAGCGCCATGTTGGAAGAACACCTGAAACTGAACGGTAATTCCACTCAGAATCCTTAGAAACCTTACCATCTACGAACCATTTTCTACCATGACCTGTATTAAAAGAGGTAGTAAAAGTATTACCTACTGCTGGCGTGCGGTCCGCAACTAGGTTAGCAATCCCATACCAATCTTTATCACCTGGTTTTTGGCCAGTAGGGTCTCCTTGGTAACCTGTAAAGAAGATATCTTCATTCTTATGATAATCTTCACCAGTTTTTCCTAAACTTGTAATGGTATCTGGGGCGAACAAACCAAGAGAAAGGCGTAATTTCCCATTTTCATCTAAAATGTCATTCCACTTAACCTTGGTCTTGTAGGAACCACCCTGTTGCAATTCCAAACCTGCAAATACGTCATAAGGATTACGGCCAATCCAGTTGGCAGTTGCAATAGTGTAATCATTTTTAGCCTTATCCCAATTAAAGTTAGCAAAGAAGTTATCTGCTGGAACCTTATCTCCTTCTGGTTGCATGAATTGGTAGTTGTATTCTCCCAAACCATCTTGGTGGTAACGTCCATAGTTATAAGTCATGGCATCGTACCAAGAATACTTGATTGGATGGTTTACCTTAGCAGCATACTCCTTGGTATAGAGCATAAACTGGCGCATCTTTTCTCCAAGAGGTTCAACCAAATCCCCAGTTGTTTCCTGGTTGATGAAATAGCCATCATAGCCATAATACTTGGCCATATCCACCAATTTACGGGCAATTGGGAAGCTACCATCTGGGTCTTGCTTCAAAGCTTCAGCAAATTTTTCTTGATCTGCAATACTATTAGACCAGTTGAAGAAGAGTGTACCATATACAGGAACCCCGTTACGGTGACCTGCATCAATAACGTCAGGAGTTGGTACGAGACCTTCCCAGAAGACCATTGAATCTAAATATTGCCAATAGTCAAAAGCATAGGCCTTGAACTCTTCTCCACCAACAGAAGCATGGTCTTTTGCTTTAGAATTGGTGTTGGATAGGGCTTGAACTTTTGCTTCCTTGCTAGCTTTTTCATTGACCAAATGACCTGTCCGACGCGAAGCGAGGGCAACAGATCCGCGGTTAATAGCATCATCTTCACGAGCACCTGGTTCCCATTTTAACAATTCTTCCCAAGAATTAAATTTGATTTCCTTTGGTTTTAATGTTTTTTCCGTATTTTTAGGGACATCTGGCTGGACTTCTTTCTCAGTCTTATTAGCTTCTGCTGCTGGCTTAGACTCATCTCCTTGGCTAGTTGCTTCGGGCTTTGCTTCTATTTCCTTTTCAGACTTAGGTTTTGCTTCTGCAGATGGTGTTTCTGCAGCCACCTCACTTGCTTTTTCCTCTGGTTTAGCTGCGCTAGCTGCTTCTGCGGTTTCAGTAGTTGCAGCTTCATTGCTTGCTGGCGAAGCAGTTTCAGATGCTGTCGCTACTCCTTCTGCCTTTTCTGGCTTATTTTCTCTAGCATGTTCTCCTTCATGCTGCTTGTCAGCTTCATTAGTTGGATGCTCACTCTCTCCTGAAACAAGCTCTGTATTAGCTCCATTATTTTCAGGAACTGCAGTTTCTTCTGCTAAGGCTGGACCAGCAAATAAAACAGCACCAATAATCAGCGAGCAGGCTCCTACTGATAACTTACGAATACTGTAACGACAACGTCTTTCAAAAAATGGATTCTTCATTTTCTCCTCCTAAAAAATTGATTTTGTTGCACAAAAGAAAGCGCTTAACTTTCTTTATAAAATTTTTATCCCAATCACAGGGACCAAGATAATTCCTCCCTCATTTTAAAATATTTCTTTTAAATGTCAATATATAAAAGGAAATACCTATATCTAGGTTAGAAATTGGTAAAATTAATATAATTAAGGCCCATTCTAACGAATTTTCTTTCTAAAATCTTAGCTTAACACTTGTTAGATTTACTTTTATCCTTTAAAATAGAATAGGAGAAATTCCGTTATTATTTTTCGGAGGAAAAAGAAATGTCCATTAATTGGCAGGAAATTTTATTTCACTTTTTAGGTGGTCTAGGATTATTCTTATATAGTATCAAGACCATGGGAGACGGTTTGCAACAAGCTGCTGGAGATCGCCTTCGTTTTTACATTGACAAATATACCAGCAATCCGTTCTTCGGTGTGCTAGTTGGTATCGGTATGACGGCGCTAATTCAGTCAAGTTCTGGTGTCACAGTCATTACAGTGGGGCTAGTCAGCGCAGGACTTTTGACCTTGCGTCAAGCTATCGGTATTGTCATGGGTGCCAATATTGGAACTACCGTTACATCCTTTATCATCGGTTTTAAGCTAGGAGATTACGCCTTACCAATGCTTTTCATCGGAGCGATTTGTCTCTTCTTCACCAAGAATCGCTCTATCAATAACATCGGACGTATCATTTTTGGTGTAGGTGGTATCTTCTTCGCTCTCAATCTTATGAGCGGTGCAATGGAACCTCTAAAAGACCTGCAAGTCTTTAGAGACTATATGGTTGAACTAAGTAAGAGTCCTATTCTAGGTGTCTTTGTCGGAACTGGACTAACCCTACTCATTCAAGCTTCTTCCGCAACTATCGGTATCCTACAGAATCTTTACGCAAGTGGTTTGATTGATCTACAAGGTGCCCTACCAGTCTTGTTTGGTGATAATATCGGAACGACCATTACAGCTATTATTGCTTCTCTTGGAGCCAATATCGCTGCCAAACGTGTTGCTGGTGCCCACGTCGCCTTTAACGTGATTGGTACGGTTATCTGTATCGTCTTCCTTGTGCCTTTCACCGGCTTGATTCAATGGTTTGAATCTACACTCAATCTGGCTCCAGAAATGACCATTGCCTTCGCCCACGGAACCTTTAATATCACAAATACTATTATCCAATTTCCATTCATAGGAGCCTTGGCCTACTTTGTAACCAAGCTCATCCCTGGTGAAGATGAAGTTGTCAAGTACGAGCCACTTTATCTTGATGAGCATTTGATTAAACAAGCTCCATCAATCGCTCTCGGAAATGCAAAGAAAGAACTCCTTCACTTGGGAAATTATGCTTCTAAAGCCTTTGACCTTTCATACAACTACATCATTGACCTTAATGAAAAGGTTGCTGAAAAAGGACACAAGACAGAGGAAGCCATCAATACCATTGATGAAAAATTGACTCGTTACCTTATTACTCTTTCAAGTGAAGCCCTTAGCCAGAAAGAAAGTGAAGTGCTGACCAACATCCTTGATTCATCCCGTGATTTGGAACGGATTGGGGATCACGCTGAGGCCCTAATCAATCTGACTGACTACCTTCAACGTAAAAATGTTGAGTTTTCTGAAGCTGCTTTGCAGGAATTGGCTGATATCTATCAAAAAACCACTGGCTTTATCAAGGATGCCCTTGATAGCGTGGAAAACAATGATATTGAAAAAGCTCAAAGTCTGATTGAACGCCATAAAGAAATCAACAATATGGAGCGTGTTCTCAGAAAGACCCACATCAAACGCCTCAACAAGGGTGAGTGTTCAACACAAGCTGGGGTCAACTTTATCGACATCATTTCCCACTATACTCGTGTATCTGACCACGCCATGAACCTTGCTGAAAAGGTCATCGCTGAACAAATCTAAGAACCAAGAAGCTATCCTGAATGGGATGGCTTTTTTCTTTTCCTAACCAAGAATTGCTTTTCTACCATATAAAAAATGCTTTGATCCACAATGGAATCAAAGCATTTTAAAGAGCTCCCCATACATAATCGCAGAAGCTGCAGTTCCTCTGTACTTAGCTTCTTCTCTTTTGATAAAGCGAGCCAAGTTGAGCAACTCAGGTGCCGGATGTTTGGGATTTAGGAGCAATTCACGATTGACCAGGCCTGAGAGACGAACTGCCAGCAATTGCTCATTTGTAGTAGGCAGTTTTTTAGCAGTCTCTAGGAGAGCAGCAACTAAATCTTCACTCAAATCATGTCGAGCATGATTGTAAAGATCTTTTACAAGGCCTTCTAGGTTTGGTTCTACCATCCCTACCACCTCCTTAAGTTTAATAATTTTTAATCAAATCAACCGTTGAACGATCTAATTTTTTCACCAAGGCTTGTAAGAAAGCTTGCGCTTCTAGGAAGTCATCCATCGCATAGAGGGTTTGGTGAGAGTGGATATAACGAGCGCAGACACCGATTGTTGTAGAAGGAACACCTCCATTTTTCAGATGGGCTGCGCCAGCGTCCGTTCCGCCTTTGCCACAGTAGTATTGGTACTTGATACCAGCTTCTTCAGCCGTTGTCAAAAGGAAATCCTTCATTCCTGGGAGAAGCAAGTGACCTGGGTCGTAGAAACGAATCAAGGTTCCATCCCCAATCTTGCCTTGACCACCATAAACATCACCAGCAGGTGAGCAGTCAACTGCTAGGAAAACTTCTGGGTCAAACTTGGTTGTAGATGTATGAGCACCACGCAGACCAACTTCTTCTTGGACGTTAGAGCCAAGATAGAGTTCATTTCCGAGTTTTTGACCTGAAAGAGCTTCCGCCAACTCGCTCACCATAAGAACTCCGTAACGGTTATCCCAAGCTTTTGAGATAATATTTTTTTCATTGGCTGTCAAGATTGCAGAACTATCTGGTACGATGGTGTCGCCAGGACGGATACCAAAGCTTTCTGCCTCAGCCTTATTCGCAAAACCACCATCAAAAATAATATCTGAAATAGCTGGCATGGTTGGTCCACCTGTTCCACGTGTCAAATGTGGCGGAACAGAGCCCGAAATCACAGGAATTTCACGACCGTCACGAGTCAGGAGTTTGAAACGTTGGCTGCTAACCACCATGGGGTTCCAGCCACCGATTTCTACCACACGGAAGGTACCATCTGGCTTGATTTCGCTGACCATAAAACCAACTTCATCCATATGAGAAGCGACCAAGACGCGCGGTGCATCTGCAGCTTCTGAATGCTTAATCCCGAAAATACCACCTAAGCCATCTGTCACCACTTCATCCACGTGCGGTGTCAACTTTTCACGAAGATAAGCACGGACAGGTGCTTCATGACCTGAGATCGCAGCAAGTTCTGTTACTTCTTTGATTTTTGAAAATAATGTTGTCATTTCAGTTCCTTCTTTCTTTCATCCATTCTACCACTTTTTATAGGAGAAGGATAGCGGGAAGGTGGATAGTTTTTTACTCAGTTTTCCTACTAAAAAAGAGAGACAGATGTTTTTTCAGGAATTTTTCTTTCTTTTTACATTAAATTGTCAGAAAATTTATTGACAGATTAAAGAAATCGTGTTACAGTAATATCCGCAGGTATCTTTCGGTACCAAATCTACATGAAAGGATGGGGTATGAAACTTTCTCATTATTTAATTGGCTTACTTCTAGTCCTAGTCTTTCTCTCTATTAGCATTGGGACCAGTGATTTTTCATGGGGAAAGCTCTTTGCTTTCGACCAGCAGACCTGGCTTCTCTTTCAAGAGTCCCGTCTTCCAAGGACCATTAGCATTCTCCTGACTGCCTCTAGTATGAGTATGGCAGGACTTCTCATGCAGACTATCACTCAAAATCAGTTTGCTGCTCCGAGTACAGTTGGAACCACTGAAGCCGCCAAACTGGGAATGGTATTGAGCCTCTTTGTCTTTCCGTCGGCTAGTCTGACCCAAAAGATGCTCTTCGCTTTTGTTTCATCCATCGTATTCACCCTCTTCTTCCTAGCCTTTATGACCATTTTTACTGTAAAGGAAAGGTGGATGTTGCCTCTGATTGGGATCATCTATAGCGGGATTATCGGTTCTGTGACAGAAGTTATCGCCTATCGTTTCAATCTGGTTCAGAGTATGACTGCCTGGACCCAGGGCTCCTTCTCCATGATTCAGACCCATCAGTATGAATGGCTTTTCTTAGGCCTCATTATCCTGATAGCCGTTTGGAAATTATCCCAAACTTTTACCATCATGAATCTGGGCAAGGAAGCCAGTGAGAGTTTGGGGATTTCCTACTCCTTACTCGAAAAACTGGCTCTCTTTCTGGTGGCGCTAACGACTAGTGTCACCATGATTACCGTGGGTGGCTTGCCCTTTCTCGGAGTTATTGTCCCCAATCTTGTTCGCAAGCACTATGGAGATAATCTAAGTCAAACCAAACTCATCGTCGCTCTGGTTGGTGCCAATCTGGTCCTAGCCTGCGATATCCTATCCCGAGTTCTGATTCGGCCCTATGAGCTGTCTGTCAGCCTCTTGCTAGGAATCATCGGTAGCCTCGTCTTTATCCTACTTCTCTGGAGAGGGGGAAGAAAAGATGCAGTTTAAAAGTAAACATACTAAGCTCTTCTGGATTCTCATTATTCTGACCATCGGAGCTTGTCTCCTCTACTTTTGGCCCATTACTCACCTGTCAGCCTTTGCTTGGAAGTTGCGTTCCCAAAAGGTTATCGTTTATCTCTTGGTAGCCATCGCGACAGGGATTTCTACCATTAGTTTTCAAACCCTAACGGAAAATCGCTTCCTGACGCCAAGCATTTTGGGAATTGAATCCTTCTACGTCCTACTACAAACCCTACTACTGGTTTTTGAAAGTAAGTTTCTTCAACTCGGGAAGTCTCCTATTTTAGAATTCCTAGTCTTACTTCTACTTCAATCCCTCTTCTTTCTCGCCTTGCAAGGCTACTTGAAGACACTGATGAAGCAAGACCTTGTCTTCATTTTGTTGATATGTCTAGCCCTCGGAAGTCTCTTTCGAAATATCAGTACCTTCCTTCAGGTCCTGATGGATCCAAACGAATACGATAAACTGCAGAACAGTCTCTTTGCCTCCTTTCAACATCTCAACACTTCCATCCTAGCTATCGGTTCTCTGATTATCCTTGCTTTGACAATCTTTTTCTTTCGAAAAGCAGTCATTCTGGATGTCTTGCACCTGCAAAGAGAAACGGCTCAGATATTGGGGCTCAATGTTGAAAAAGAACAGAGAGAACTCCTCTGGGGTATCATGCTTTTGACCTCAACGGCCACTGCCTTGGTAGGGCCTATTGCCTTCTTCGGCTTTATGCTGGCTAACCTCACCTACCTGATTGTCAAAGACTATCGGCACAAGTTACTCTTTATCGTAGCCATTCTGGTTGGATTTATTAGCTTGACCTTGGGGCAAGCCCTGATTGAACGAGTCTTTGCGCTGGAAATTCGCATCAGTATGATTATCGAGAGTGTGGGTGGCTTCTTATTCTTTATCTTACTTTATAGGAGGGCGCGTCGGTGAAACTGGAAAACATTGACAAATCCATTCAAAAACAGGATATTTTGCAAGGTATTACGCTTGAAGTCAGTCCTCAGAAACTGACAGCCTTTATTGGCCCCAATGGTGCCGGAAAATCGACTCTCCTCTCCATCATGAGCAGATTGACCAAGAAAGATCAGGGAATTTTCAGTATCAAAGGCCGTGAAATCGAGAGCTGGAATTCGCAAGAACTGGCTCAAGAACTGACTATCCTAAAGCAGAAAATCAATTACCAAGCCAAATTGACTGTTGAAGAACTGGTCAGTTTTGGACGTTTTCCCTACAGTCGAGGTCGACTGAGAGCAGAAGACTGGGAAAAAATCCGAGAAACTCTGGACTATTTAGAACTGACCAACTTAAAAAACCGCTACATCGATAGCCTGTCTGGGGGACAACTCCAGCGGGTCTTTATCGCTATGGTACTGGCCCAGGATACAGACTTTATCTTGCTGGACGAACCACTCAACAATCTCGATATCAAGCAAAGCGTCAGCATGATGCAGATTCTTCGGAGACTAGTGGAAGAACTCGGTAAGACCATTATCATCGTCCTCCACGATATCAACATGGCCAGCCAGTATGCGGATGAAATTGTCGCCTTCAAGGACGGCCAAGTCTTTTGCAAGGGAAGGACAGATCAAATCATGCAGGCTGACCTGCTCAGTCAACTTTATGAGATTCCCATCACGCTGGCGGATATCAATGGCAAAAAGATTTGTATCTATAGCTAGCTATTCTGAACCCCTGTTAGAGAACCCTCTGTCTCTTAGCTAACAAACCTATCTAAGAGACTCCCTACATCGTTATCACATTTTAAAAAGGAGAAATCATGAAAACATCCCTTAAACTTTATCTCACTGCCCTAGCGGCCAGCTTCTTGCTCCTACTTGGTGCATGTAGTACAAACTCAAGCACTAGTAAGACGGAGTCAAGTAGCTCTGCTCCAACAGAGGTAACCATTAAAAGTTCACTAGGTGTAGTCACACTTTCAAAAGTCCCTGAAAAGATTGTGACCTTTGACCTCGGTGCTGCGGATACTATTCGCGCTTTAGGTTTTGAAAAGAATATCGTCGGAATGCCTACAAAAACTGTTCCGACTTATCTTAAAGACCTAGCTGGAAAAGTTAAAAATGTTGGTTCTATGGTTGAGCCAGACCTAGAAGCCCTTGCTGCTCTTGAACCAGATTTGATTATCGCTTCACCACGTACCCAAAAATTCGTAGATAAGTTCAACGAAATCGCTCCGACTGTTCTCTTCCAAGCAGGCAAAGATGACTACTGGACTTCTACCAAGGCTAATATCGAATCCCTAGCAAGCGCCTTCAGCGAAACAGGTACACAGAAAGCCAAGGAAGAATTGGCCAAACTTGACAAGAGCATTCAAGAAGTCGCAACTAAAAATGAAAGTTCTGACAAAAAAGCCCTTGCCATCCTCCTCAACGAGGGAAAAATGGCAGCCTTTGGTGCCCAATCTCGTTTCTCTTTCTTGTACCAAACCTTGAAATTCAAACCAACTGATACAAAATTTGAAGACTCACGCCACGGACAAGAAGTCAGCTTTGAAAGTGTCAAAGAAATCAATCCTGACATCCTCTTTGTTATCAACCGTACCCTTGCCATCGGTGGTGACAACTCTAGCAACGATGGTGTCCTAGAAAATGCCCTCATCGCTGAAACTCCTGCTGCTAAAAATGGCAAGATCATCCAACTAACACCAGACCTCTGGTATCTAAGCGGAGGCGGTCTAGAATCAACAAAACTCATGATTGAAGACGCACAAAAAGCTTTGAAATAAGTTGCTTCAAACTCAATCACATCTTTACATGATAAAACGCATCCTATCAGACTCACTCAAACCTGATAGGATGCGTTTTTATCATTTTGAAATCTGTTTGTCCAACCTCATTCCCCTTCTTGATTCCGTTTAAGGGCAAAATGGTCTGGGACGGGGTCCTTGCCTGTTTTCGACCAGGGATGGCAACGTAAAATCCGAGCCAAGCCCATCAAAACACCCTTGAAGCCATGTTTTTCAATAGCCTGAATCATGTAGTTGGAACAAGTCGGCTCAAAGCGACAAGAGGGTGGAAAGGCTGGTGAGATAAAACGTTGGTAAAAGCGCACAGGCGCTATTAAAATTCGTTTCATTATTTCTTGGTTACAGCCATGGTGTGTAGTTGGCTGATTTCTTTTTTATTAAGACGACGGGATTCTCCTGGACGGAGTCCTGTCAAGTCTAGATGTCCAAAACGAGTCCGTGACAACTTGTCCACTTGGAGACCGACAGCTTCAAACATCTTTTTAACCTGGTGGTTACGCCCTTCATGGATAGTCAACTGCACCACAGAGCGATTTTTGACTGGATCCACTTTAAGAATCTCATAGACAGCCGGCTTGGTTTTCTTACCATCAATCTCAAGTCCACGGGTCAAGGGGCGGAGATTATCCTTATTGGCCACACCTTTAACACGCGCGACATAAACCTTGTCAATCTCATTACGAGGGTGAATCATTTCATCCGTAAAATCTCCATCATTGGTCAAAATCAAGACTCCTGATGTATCCCAGTCCAAACGACCTACAGGGTAGATACGCTCTTTCACGTTGGGCAAGAGGTCAACAACAGTCTTGCGGCCCTTGTCATCTGTCACACTGGAAATGACACCGCGTGGTTTGTTAAGCAGATAATAGACCTTTTCTTCGTTGTAGATAGGTTGACCTTCAACTTCGACTTTGTCGCCTGACTTGATGGTGGTTGCTAGTTCACGTACCACTTGGCCGTTAACCGTCACCAAACCTTGCTTAATCAGCTCTTCTGCTTTTCTCCTACTGGCCACACCTGCGTGGGCAATATACTTATTGATTCTCATCTTCTTCTATCCTTTCACCAAATAATTGGCTTTCTTGGGCTTGAATCTCAAGCTCATCAATCACTGGTAATTCTTCCAAATGATTTATCCCCATGTAATCTAGGAAATAATCTGTAGTCACATAGAGGTTGGGGCGACCCAACACTTCTTTTTTCCCGTCTTCTCGTATCAAGTCAAAGGCCTGCAACTTTGCCAAGGCCCCACTCGAGTTGACTCCACGGATGGCATCAATCTCTATCCGTGTGATAGGCTGTTTGTAGGCAATGATGGACAAGGTCTCAAGGGCAGCCCGAGATAAACTCTGGTTGATAGGTGCCTTTGAATATTCTTTCAAAACCGCTGCAAATTGAGGCTTGGTCACCAATCTATAAGCGCCCCCTGTCTCAATCAGAGCCAAACTGGAATCTGGGTCCTTTTCATACTTCTGGGCTAATTTTTCTAAACTCTGTTGGATGCCTGTCGGTGGCAGAGAGAGGAGTTCAGCTAACTGGCGGACTCTAATCCCATCTTCACCCGCTACAAACAAGAGCGCTTCTATTTTTGCTAAAGTACTCATCTTTCCTCTCTATCAAGTCTAGCTTTGGGTCACTTGACTTTCTTCCTTCTTTTCCATGAGATAAATATCTCCGAAACTCTCCTCTTGCACGAGGATCAACTCCTGGGTTTTGATTAACTCTAGGGTTGCCAAAAAGAGGGTAATGACCTCTTGCACATTCTGGGCTTCCTTAAACAAATCCTGCAAGCGCAATTGATCTCGTCCAGTCAAGGACTCTTTCACGATAACCATCATGTCCTCAATCTTATACTCATCCCGCAAGATAGTCGTGTGATTCTGTGCAAACTCCTCTTTTTTCTTGGCTAGGATATTTGAAAAAGCCAAAAAGAGGTCAATGGTCGTCTTGTCATGCACAAGCTCCGCATCTTCGTAAATCAACTCTGTCGGCGCTTTGGAATAGTGCTGGGCCCGTTCTTGGTGCTTGGCTTCCAAATTCTCACCCAAGAGCTTGAACTTGCGGTATTCTTCGATTTGGGAAAGAAGATCCTGCTCTAGATCATCCTCCAAGTCTGTCACTTCTGCCACCTTTGGCAAGAGCTTGCGGCTCTTGATCAGCATGAGCTGACTGGCCATAACCATGTACTCACCCGTCACTTCCAGACGCATGGCCTGCAGGGTTGAGACATAAGCTAGATACTGTTCGATGACTTCTGTAATAGGCACATCGTAGATATCCATCTGGTACTTAGAAACCAGGTGCAAGAGCAAGTCCAGGGGCCCTTCAAAATCTTTTAATTTAATATCCATTATCTATATTTTTCTAAGGTCAGGACTGTTTTTAATCCTAATTTTTTTGCAATTTCGTACAAATCGACCTTGTTTTCAATTTGTCGTAGAATGAACTGTTCCCGCAAGGCTTGGGCTGATAAGGCTGGAAAACCTTTCTCCTTGACAAAAGCTTCTAACTGACGAAAGGCCCACTGACGGGAATAAGCTTTCCCTCCCCTTTCAAAGAGATAGGTCTGCCCCATCAAGGGTTCCAATTCTGAAAGCAAGGTCGTGGGAATGGTGACAATCCTCTGTTGGGAAGCCTTCTTGATTCGCAACACCTGAAAGTCCAGATTGATATCCGCAACCTTGAGAGCTAAAATCTCACTCGGCAAGAGGCCCATTTCTAGGATTAAGAGCGCTAGCAAGCGACCCTCTGGATAGTCGCTTTCCTGCCAAAAAGAGTCTAGGTCTAACAATTCTGGCTTTTCGGTCTTCTTTTCAGCTTGTTTAGCTAATTCCAAGCGGTAAAAGCTATCCACTTCTCCTTTTTGATAGAGAAAGTAGAGAAATTGGTTACAGGCCGAAATCTTTCGCTTCTGGGCGCTGATTTTTAGATTGGCTAACTGGGCTTGGTAAATCTTGAGACTAGTCTCAGAAATCCGCTCGCCTACAATGTCTAAAAATTGCTCCAGATCATACTTATAGGACTGCTTGGAATTGGCAGACAAGCCCTGCTTTTCCTCTAAAAAGTCTGAAATCCTATCTCTCATTTGCATCGAATTTCATAGTCCTTACTAAAGTCATGCAAAAGAGCATTGACAGCCTTGAGGATAGACTTACGCGTGATAATCCCTTGGAAAATCCCTTCTGCGTCCACAACAGGTAAAAAAGACTCATCTACCAGCTTGTGCAAGACCTCCGTAATGGTAAAATCTGGCGAAACAACCGCTACATTCCTTTTCGTCATATGAACGATATCCGTATCTGCCATGATTTCTTGACTCAAGTCATGCTCCATCTGATAAGCCATAATATCTCTGAGCCCAATCGTCCCAACAAACTGTTTTTCATCTGTCACAACAGGAACACGGGTATAGGTCATCTGACTGAGCAAGAGGGTCGCGTGATCCGCATTGTGAGTATCAATCAACACAGCTAGATTTTTAGCAGGAGTCAAAAAAGTTTCTTCTTGCCCCAACAAGAAAGTCTCAAACTCCTTGGCAATCATCGGCTAAACTCCTTGGACAAGCCTTGATACACCTCATGGTCTCGTGTCAAAAAGTCGACTTTGAAGTAACTATCATCAATCTCCACACGAGCATAAAGACATTCTCTGATGGTCCCACGTGGTTGACTGATGGAACCTGGATTTAGAAAGAGGGTCTTGCCTTCCATCCAAGCATTTGGCACATGCAAGTGACCATAGAGACAGATATCGGCCTCTTCTTCCTGAGCCCAGTAGTCCAACTTTTGAAAGTTGAAATTGATGTCAAACAAGTGACCATGGGTTTGGATAATCTTGGTCGAATCAAGCTCTGTCACCAAACGTTCTGGGTAGCCGGCGTAAAAGTCCATGTTCCCTTTAACAACACGGATGCCTTCCCAAAGGGGAGAATCAGGACGCAGTTCAGAATCGCCGTTATGAAAAACGGCATCAACTTTGCCCACATAGCGATTACGGATTTCTTCCACAATCAAGCTATCGCCATGGGAATCGCTCATTACAATGATGGTTTGCTTTGCCATGATGGAAATACCTCCAAAAGTTTTTTAACGGCTAAGGCACGGTGAGATTGGCTATTTTTTTCTTCAAGGGTTAATTCAGCTGATGATTTTCCTGTCTCTCCCACAAGGAAGAGAGGATCATAGCCAAAGCCATTTTCACCCTTGGGTTCAAAGTTAATGTAGCCAGGCCAGTCTGCTTCAACAACCAAACTTTCCTTGTTTGGACTGGCTACGACTAGGGTTGTATGGAATTGAGCCGAGCGGTCCTTGAGTTCAAAGACCATGGCCAATTCGTGCAAGAGCTTGGCATTGTTTTCACGGTCAGTAGCTCCCACTCCTGCGAAACGAGCTGACCAGACACCTGGCAAGCCACCAAGGACATCGACTTTGAGACCTGAATCATCTGCCAAAACCATCTTACCCGTTAATTGAGAAATGGTTTCTGCCTTGAGACGGGCATTTTCTTCGAAGGTCATGCCTGTTTCAGCTACTTCAGGCAGGTCAGGATAGTCATTGAGATTTTCCACATCGTAGCCTAGTTTGTCAAAGATCGCTCGGAATTCCTTGGTCTTGCCCTCGTTTCGAGTCGCAATCAATAAGGTTTCTCTGACCTTACTTGTCTCAAAGAAATCATGAACATTGACCCCTTCTTTAGGCAATGCTACATGCAGGAGTTGCCCATTTTCAATCAAGAGAAAAGCTCCCTGACGTTGGATGACTTCCAGATTTCGTCCCATTTCTTGGTTGAGGATATCTACCACAAAAGACAATAAACGGTAGAGAGAACCATAGCGTAAAATAGTAACTGAAAGCGGAAAACCTTGTTCCTCATCTCGAAATCTTTGGGCAAACTCAAATAGAGGAAAATCCAAGTCTTCATCAGTCAATGTCCGGACACCACCAAAAATACTATATGAGCCGACATACCAGTCCTGGTCATCCTTGTATTCATAAATTTTATTTGTCATAATTCTACATGCTCCACATGAATCTCTTTTTCAAGCCATTCTTCACCAATTTGTGCAAAACTTTGGCTGCTGGCTGTTGTGTAAAAACGGTGATTAAGTGGTCCAGCATCGCGACCACGATTGATTTCAAAATAATTAAGTAAGACTGAGATATCTCGTACGCACTCTGCCCCACTATCGATGAGCTGAACTTTTGGCCCCATGACATTTTGAATAATAGGTCTGAGCAGTGGATAATGGGTACAACCCAAAATCAGGCTATCCACCTTTCCAACCAAGGGACGCAGGGTTTCATAGACCACTTTCTTGGTAACACTGGTTGACAGGGCACCCGACTCCACCAAGGGAGCAAACTTGGGACAGGCCAAACTCTCCACCTGTAAGTCCGGATCCAGATCGTTGATTTTCTGGCGGTAGATGTCAGATTGTACTGTCATGGGCGTTCCAATAACTCCGATTTTCCCACCTTGACTGGACTTGATGGCTGCCGAAGCTCCTGGCAAAATCACACCCAAGACAGGAATATCTAGTTGAGCCTTGATTTCTTCCCAGACGACCGCAGTCGCAGTATTACAAGCAATGACAATCATTTTGACATCCTTGGTCAAAAGAAAGTTGACCAACTGCCAAGTATATTCACGAATTTGCTCAGCAGGACGGGGTCCGTAAGGCGCCCGTGCCGAATCTCCAATATAGACGATTTCTTCATGGGGAAGCTGGCGCATGAGCTCGCGCACAACGGTCAAGCCCCCGACACCCGAATCCAAAAAACCAATTGGTCGATTATCCATACAGTCTTCTTTCTAGTCTTTTTTCTGATTGATAGTTCATTATGATTATTGATCCTTATGAACTGAATGACAGCCTAATCAACAGCTATCTCTCTTAATCATAATCAAATATCAATAGAATGCAAGGAAAAAGTCTCATCCCTAAACCCTTAGCCAACATAGTGAGAAGTCTGGAACTTTCATCCCAGACTTTTCCTTATTTATTTTTTCTTTTTATTGTTAGCAAGGGCTGCCTTTTGTTGGCGGATGATTTGGTGGTAAACTTGTTGTACCTTGGCTTCGCTTGGTTTTTGACCATTTGCACTCAAAAGAGTACGAACTGCTTCAGCATTCAAACGTGGGTTGTCAGCGAATTCTTTTTCAATTTGCTTACGAACCAAGTACATTCCTCCAAGAGCTCCTCCTAGAAAAGCTAGCACAATCAATACAATTGCTAAAAGTAAATCCATCATTTTTCTCCTGTTTCTTTTTGAGTCTCTTTCATTATACCATAAACTAGCCACCCTGACCAGTTTGTTTTACGCTTTCAGGGATGGAATAAACAGCAAAAAGAACCCTGCTTTTCTGCGAAAGAGGGCTCCTTACTAAGTTTAATTTACATAAATAGCCAGCGTTTGATACGGTTTTAGTAGAATTTTTTCAGACACTTCTGCATCTTCATAGTTTGAAATCAAAATTTGTCCATTTTGGTAGGCTACTGGTAAATCGATTTCCACTTCTGTGGCATAAAAATTATTGAGCACTAGTAACTTTTGAGCCTCATACTGGCGTTCAAAAGCATAGACTTGTTTGCTATCTTCAAAGGCTGGTTTGTAACTTCCTTCTGAGATGATAGGCATTTCTTTACGAAGTCGAATCAAGTCTTGGTAGAAGGTGAAAATCGGACCTTGGATTTCATTTTCTACATTGATGTGAGGGTAGGATTTTCCTGCCTTGAGGCAAGGAGTACCTGCTGTGAAGCCTGCATTTTCCGAAGAATCCCACTGCATGGGAATTCGTGAATTATCACGCGACTTAGCCTGAATAATCTGGAAGGCTTCTTCCTGACTCTTCCCTTCTTCTAAGAGCATCTGATAAGCATTGAGCGATTCGACATCCACATAATTATCCATAGAATCATAGTCTGGGTCAATCATCCCGATTTCCTCGCCCATATAAATATAAGGTGTTCCACGAGAATTTCTATTTGTAGATTTTGCAAAGCGTAAGAAATAAAAGACTGAGACACCAGATCTCAGCCTTTTTCTTTATCCCAAAACCAATTCATCACTGACCAAACTTTGGCCACTATTTTTCTGGAAGAGATGCATGAGGTCTTCAACCGTCAGATGCTTTTTCTCCTCTCCCTTGACATCCACCACTATCTTGCCTTGATAGAGCATAATGAGACGATTTCCGTACTCAATCGCATGGTTCATATCGTGGGTAATCATCAAAGTCGTCAACTGATGGTGTTCCACAATCTTTTGCGTCAAATCCATCACCATTTGACTAGTTTTCGGGTCAAGTGCCGCAGTATGTTCATCCAAAAGCAAAAGTTTGGGTTTCACCAGAGCTGCCATGACTAGGGTCAAGGCCTGTCTTTGGCCTCCTGAGAGATATTGAGTATCTACTTTTAAGCGGTTTTCAAGACCAATATTCAACTCCTTCAAGGCCTCTTGGAACTGGATTCTATCCTTCTCCTTCACGCCCCAACCAAGCCCTCTCTTCTGCCCGCGTCTCAAGGCAATAGCCATATTCTCCTCAATCGTCAAACGAGAAGCTGTTCCCATCTTAGGATCTTGAAAAACACGGGCAATATCCTTGGCTCTCTTTCTTACACTAAGATTTTTAATGGATTTGCCTGCCAATAAAAGGTCCCCTTCATCCACCGATAGATTGCCAGCCAAGATATTCATCAAAGTGGATTTCCCTGCTCCATTTCCACCAATCACAGAGATAAAATCTCCCTCTTCAACCTCTAAGTCTAATCCTTTGAGGACATGGTTCTCATTGACCGTCCCTGCTTCAAAGGTTTTGTGAATATTTTCAAGTGTTAACAAACTTGCCATAACTTTCTCCTCCTATTCATTTCTCAGTTTCAAACCACGAATCTTTAATCTCTTTTGCAGTTCTGGTGCAAATAACACTAAGGCTAGCAAGATTGCATTAAAGAGACGTACCAGGTTTTGATCTAGATTTGGAATTTCATAGATATTTAAAATAATCAAACGGTAAACAATGGCACCGATTCCGATAGATAACAAGCGACCTCCAATGGTCAAGTCGTGTATCAAAACTTCTGCAATAATAACTGCACTCAAACCAACAACGATGGTTCCTGTCCCAGAGGTTACGTCTGAAAATCCATCATTTTGAGCGAACAAGGAACCACACAGGGCAATCAAACCATTTGAAATCATGTAACCAACAATCTTCATGGTGTCTACATTGACCCCATTAGCCTCACTCATCGGAATATTGTCCCCAGTCGAACGCAAGACCAATCCAATCTCCGTTTTCATCAAAAGAGTCAAGACCAAACAAACAAGTAGGAGACAGGCCAAACTGAATGAGAAAACAGCTTCTTCATTTGTCAGCCCCAAGCTCGCCAATTGTTTAAAGACAGTTGAAGAATCTCCCAAGGAAAGGTTGGGCACACTGCCCATGATTTTAATATTGATTGAATAAAGCCCTGTCAAGGTCACAATCCCTGTCAAGAGAGCTGGGATTTTCATCTTGGTGTGGAGCATTCCTGATACAAGACCAGCTACCATACCTGCCAGCAAAGCAAGTAAGGTCGCAATCCAAGGATTTGTCCCTGCCTGTATCTGCGATACAACGACAGCTGCCCCCAAAGGAAAGGCTCCTTCAGCAGTCATATCCGCAATATCCAAAATACGGAAAGTCAAGTAAACTCCAATGGCCATAATCGACCACAACAAACCTTCTGATAAACTAGATAATACAAAACTCATCTTAAACCTCCCTATTCCTTGCTTTCCAACTTACTAATATCAATTCCTAGTGCATCTGCCATTTCTTGATTGGTATGCAATTCCAGTTTTTCAGGCAACTCAACTGCTATATTTTCTGGTTTCTCACCTTTTAAGACACGAATCAACATGCGGGCTGTCTGCCGTCCCAATTCTTCATAATTGGTACCGTAGTTATACAAACCACCAACCGCAATCATTTCCGTTGAGCCACCGAATACTGGAACCTTGTGTTTAATAGAAACCTGCTTAACTGTTTCCATGGTTGACGAAATGATATTGTCCGTTGGTACAAAAACCATATCCACTTCTGCCATCAAGCTTTCTGCTGCCGCCTTGACGTTGTTACTGTCCAAGATTGTTTTTTCAACAACGGTAAAGCCTTTTTCTTCCAGAAGGCGCTTAGCTTCATCCTTTTGGACAACTGAGTTTGGCTCGCTCTGAGTATAGAGGATTCCAATCGTTTTAGCCTTTGGTAGAACTTTCTTTATCAAATTGATTTGGGTTGAAATGGCATCTGATGACTGGTCACTTGTCCCAGTTACATTGCCCCCAGGATGCTCTCTTGACTCAACCAACTTGGCGCTGACAGGATCTGTTACCGCTGAAAAGATAACCGGTGTCGTTTGTGTTGTATTGGCCAAACTCTGAGCAGAAGGCGTTGCGATGGCTAGAACGACATCACTAGATTCTGCTAGTTGCTGGGAAATCGTTTTTAGGTTTCGTTGTTCTCCCTGTGCATTTTGCAAATCAATCTCGATATTTTTCCCCTCAACATAGCCTTGCTTAGCCAACTCATCCACAAAACCTTCTCTAGTAGCGTCCAAAGATTGATGAGTAATAAATTGCGAAATACCGATACGAAAAACATCTTTTTTCTTATCTGCCTTCAACTGATGCAAACTGATCAGAGAGGTCAAGAGGATACCCACTACCAAGAGAGGGGCTAGTAATTTTCGAACAACTTTCATAATGAAACTCCTTCTCAGAAAAGATAAAACAAAAAACCGCCTAGATACTATCTAAACGGATGCTTGAAATAATCTAACAAGTTACAACTTAGCTAGTCCATTTAGATATTCATCTATATGGACCACAATCAAAAATCTTAGCCACATAGATACAAACAAATTGCTTGAACTGTTTGCATCCATGGTGACATGTCTACAAACACTATCTAAAGTAGCTAAAGTAAAAGTTTTGATTCATAGTTACAGCTTGTCTTTTGTTCATTTCTTTTTCTGCTTTCTTTTTTTGATGTTTCCTATCTTACCACCTTTTTCATTAGCTGTCAAGAATATTTCAGAATTTTTTAAAATTTTTCGAAAATTCTTTCGAAAACTCTTTCAAAGTTTTTTCAAATCAGTCCAACAAAAAAAGGTTTATAATTTCCATAAAAGTTGACATGGAAATTATAAAACCATTATTAGTTTAACCCTTGTTGGTAACGCGCCAATTCGGCTTGGTTAGCCCAAACATAGTGACCTGGACGGATTTCTACCATAGATGGCTTATCAGTCTCATAGTCGTGTTGATCTGGATCATATACTTTCAAGACCTTCTTACGTTCCAAGATTGGGTCTGGGATTGGTACCGCTGAAAGCAAGGCTTGAGTATATGGATGAATTGGATTGTTAAACAATTCTTCTGTTTCTGCAACCTCTACAATAACACCCTTGTAAATAACCGCGATACGATCTGAAATAAAACGAACGACAGACAAGTCATGGGCGATAAAGAGATAGGTCAAGCCAAGTTCTTTTTGGAATTTTTTGAGCAAGTTCAAGACTTGGGCACGCACAGAAACGTCCAAGGCTGAAATGGGCTCATCCGCAATAACAAAGTCTGGTTGCATGACCAAGGCACGGGCAATACCGATACGTTGACGTTGACCACCTGAGAATTCATGAGGGTAACGAGTCAAGTGCTCAGCAAGAAGACCTACTTCACGGATAATATTTTGAACTTTCTCTTTACGTTCTTCTTCATCCTTGAACAGATGATGATTGTAAAGACCTTCAGAAATAATATAATCAACAGTCGCACGTTCATTCAAACTTGCGGCAGGGTCTTGGAAAATCATCTGGATACGACGAATCAATTCCGCAGCTTGTTCACGCGATTTCTTACCATTAATCTTTTGACCATCAAAAATGATATCACCATTACTTGTATCATTTAGACCGATTATCGCACGACCAATAGTTGTTTTCCCACTACCTGACTCACCTACAAGCGAGAACGTTTCTCCCTTGTTGATAAAGAAGTTAGCATTTTTAACTGCGACAAACTTCTTACTTCCTTCACCGAAGGAAATTTCTAAATCTTTGATTTCTACTAATTTTTCAGACATTTCCTTCCTCCTAGTCAGCCAGATGGGCAAATCCCATTTTTTCACGGATCTTATCATGGAGATTTGCAATCACAGCTGGTTTTTCTACTTTTGGAGCATCCTCATGAAGTAGCCAAGTTTTAGCCCAATGTGTCTCTGATACTGAGAATTGAGGAGCTTTTTGTTCAAAGTCAATCTGCATTGCATAGTCAGAACGCAAGGCAAAGGCATCCCCTTTCAGGTCAGTATAAAGTGACGGAGGTGTTCCTGGGATTGAGTAAAGATCCCCTTTATCATCAGCAAGCTGAGGCAAGCTAGACAAGAGACTCCATGTATATGGATGGCGAGGGTCATAGAAGACTTCCTCAACAGTTCCATACTCAACGATTTCTCCCGCATACATAACTGCTACCTTATCCGCAATACTTGCTACCACACCAAGGTCATGGGTGATAAAGATTGTTGTGAAATGGTACTCGTTTTGTAAAGATTTTAGCAAATCAATAATCTGTGCTTGGATGGTTACATCCAAGGCAGTTGTTGGCTCATCACAGATCAAGACATCAGGTCGGCAGGCAAGGGCAATAGCAATAACGATACGTTGACGCATCCCTCCAGAATATTGGAATGGGTATTCATCAAAACGTCTATCTGCATCTGGAATCCCAACCTTATTCATGTAGTCAATCGCCAATTCTTTCGCTTCTTTAGCTGTTTTGCCTTGGTGTTTTACAATAACTTCTGTAATCTGACTACCAATTGTTTTAATTGGGTCCAAACTAGTCATTGGATCTTGGAAGATAGTCGCAATCTTAGCACCACGAATTTGTTCCCAATCCTTGTGAGAAGACAAGGCTGTCAAGTCCTGACCACGGTAGTCAATACTTCCTTGGGCAATGCGACCATTTTCTTCAAGCATACCTGTGAAAGTCTTTGTCAAAACAGATTTCCCTGATCCTGACTCACCTACCAAGGCTAATACTTCTCCTTCAACTAGTTCAAGGGAAACGCCGCGAATGGCTGTCAATACTTTGTCACGAACGTCAAATTCCACGACAATATCGCGAGCAGTCAAAATTACATTTTTTTCTTTTGTCATTTCTACTCCTATCTATGTGTACGTGGATCACTAGCATCCGCTAGGTTTTGACCAACTACGAAAAGTGACAAGGATACCAAGACCAAAGTTGTCAATGGAATCCAGAAGAGGTATGCATTTGTTGTTACGTTCTGTGAATAATCTGAAATCAATCGACCTAAACTTGGTACTGTAATAGGCAATCCAAGTCCAAAGAATGACAGAAAGGCTTCATAGGAGATAAATGCTGGAAGCATTTGTGATGTAGTCGTAACAATAACAGATACCAATTGTGGCATGATATTTTTAATGACAATTTTGTATGTTGGAGTTCCGAGTGTGCGTGAAGCAAGGTTGTACTCTAAGTCACGGTAACGCATGATTTGGATACGAATTGAGTAGGCAATCCCAATCCATGTTGTTACACTCATTGCAAAAATCAGATTCCAGAATCCAGCTCCGATTGAGTAAGTCAAGACAATGACAATCAAAAGAGATGGGATGTTTGAGATGACGTTATAAACTTCCATCATCACACGGTCTACTGATTTCGAAATTCCCCAAATACCACCGACAAAGACACCGATAACCAAGTTAATCACTGTCGCAATCACAGAAATGAGGATAGAGTTACGAGCTCCGAACCAAACACCGTCAAAGAGCGATTTACCGTTACTGTCAGTACCGAACCAATGCTCAGCATTTGGCTTAATATAACGAGCACTAAAATCGTTCACTTTGCTGACATCATTGAAATCAAACTTAGAAAACATTGGGTAGATGAAACTCATCAAAATGATAGCTACCAAGATTCCCAACATGACTACAGTTGATTTCTTCTTCATAAATTGTCTAAACACTGAACCCCAGTATGAATAAGCTGGCGCATCAATGGCTTCAGAGGCAAAATCGTCACGTTTTACGAACTGAAATTTTTCTTTATCGATTGTAGACATTATTTGCCTCCTTTCTCAGTCAATTTAATACGTGGGTCAATAATAGTCATCCAAATATCTCCCAAAAGAAGTGAGAAGATAGAAATACATGTAAAGATGAAGACAAGACCTACGACCATAGAGTTATTAGATGCTTTTACAGAGTCAATCAACATTTTACCCATACCTGGGAAGGCGAAGACTGTTTCAGTAAGGGTTGCACCACCGATAACCCCGATAACAGCACCAGGAATCCCTGAAACCAGCGGAACCATGGCATTTTTAAAGATGTGTTTGTTTGAAATTTCTTTTTCAGACAAACCTTTTGCACGAGCAAAACGAACAAAATCCTGTGATTGCAAGTCAATCATGTAACGACGAATCCAAATAGCGGTACCAGGAGCACCCAATAAACCAAGGATAACTGCTGGTAAAACATACGAACGCCAATCTCCAGCACCCAAGATAGGGAATGAATCTGGAAGACCAATTGATGATCCAATCAAACGAACAATGTAAACCAAAGCAATGGTTGGAAGAGCCATCAAGAAGGTCAAAGCCCCTGTTGAGAAGCTATCAATCCAAGTGTTCTTGAAGCGAGCCATAGCTGAACCAAGTGGCACGGCAATCGCATAAGAAATCACCAAACCGATCAATCCAACGATTGCAGAGCTAGCAATCATAGAAGGATATTGGTAGTTGCTTTCAGTAGCAGTATATGGGTCATCTTTCCCATAGTTAGCTACTTCACGTGAATCAGCCTGACTAGGAGACTTGTAGGTTCTTGAGTAAATATTTACAGAAGAAGTTTTCTTACCTGTTGGGAACTGAACTTGAGATGTTTTTGTTTGCCCTTGACCCTGAGTAATAACCTGTAAAACAGGGCTATTAGCATAGGTTGGATAAGAGTCACCTAAATTAATGTTCACAAAGTTTTGATGCACAAATGGGAACTGACTGTTGAAGTACAAGAGATATTTGTGTTTAGTTCCTGAACCAACCAAGGACCATCCGATAGCTGGATCATTTTCAAAACGAAGGTAACGTTTCAAGTCTGGATTTTCAGGGTCTTGAATTTTATTTGTATGGTCAATATCAATCAAGTTAGCATAGAAGTGAAAAACACGTTCAAAAATTGGGATTTCACGAGTAGCGTAGAATTGGCCACTTTCAGTAAATTCTCCCAAGGTCCAACCATGACCGATTTGTTTGATGTATTTTTCATAGATAGCCTTGTTGGTGTCATTAGCTTCAACTGTTACAGAGGCATCCATCTGGCTGGCTTTTTCTTGCAATTCCTTGGTATCGTAGTACTCGATATAGCCCATACGCTCATAAACAGTGTTCTCATAGTTATCACGCTTATCAGCAGTTGTCGCAATCTTGTTATAGTTGGTATCCTGTTTGAAAATCAATTTTCGAGGAACCATTGTATAGATAATCGTGTAAGTCAAGGTTGTTACTAAGAAGATAGAAACCAATGACCGCAAGACAC
This sequence comes from Streptococcus pseudopneumoniae, assembly GCF_001076775.1. GTDB lineage: Bacteria > Bacillota > Bacilli > Lactobacillales > Streptococcaceae > Streptococcus > Streptococcus pseudopneumoniae_G. Next base: position 72,688 of record NZ_JVGV01000018.1, on the reverse strand, counting down.
GCATAAAAATATATTTCTTCATATCGTTTCCTTTTTAAATCCCAAAAGAACCTTCTCCTCATGGAGAGAAAGTTCCCTTGAGAGTTATTTATTTAACGTGTTTAGTCAATTCTTTTTGAACTTTTTCGTTTGATTCTTTTTTCTCTTTAATCCATTTCTCACGAGCTTGTTCATAATCAGCCTTTGTTACAACTTTGTCTTGTAACTGAATATATTTGAAGTAGAGATTTGAACCTTTGTCTCCAGATTGGCTATAAGAAGCTGAGAATGGTACAACACGAGAAATGAATGGTGCAGCACCACTAGAAGACATAGCTGGTAAGAAGAGTGAACTGTCTGTCAACCAAGCTTGAGCAGCAGCATATTTTTCATAACGTTTGTTAAGATCACTTGTTTCTTTTCCAGCTTCATCAAGCAATTTATCGTAATCTTTCACACCAACTTTAGCTGCAGCTGCATTTGATGGGTCATCATACCCCATATAAGTTTTCGTTTGCTCACTATTAGTTGATTTAAGGATATCAAGGTAAGTTGATGGATCTTCATAGTCAGGATTCCATCCAACCGCACCTGAAAGATCCCAATCCTCAGCTGCCGCATTAGCAGCATAATAAGTCGCATTAAAGAATTCATCTTTAGAAATTTGTTGAATATCGATGACAACATTTTCTTCGCCTAAAACTTTTTCAACTGATTGTTTGAACGACTGAATCCGTGCGACAAAGTTTTTAGAGGTTTGGTCTACTGGAACATCCAAGTGGATAGGGAATTTCACACCTTCTGCTTCCAGAGCAGTTTTAGCTTTAGCAAATTCTGCTTTAGCTTTGTCAGCGTTAAAGAGACCGTCTTGACCATCAGCAAAGTTTACATCTTTCCACTCATCTCCATAAGTCTTAACTTTTTCAGCAACCAAGTCACCGAAAGTTTTTTCGCCTGCAGTCACAAAGTCTGGTTTCACAAATAAATTACGAACTGCGAGAGGAGCACCTTCTTTACCGTTAACTTGAGCAGAATAACCTGTACGGTCAAAGGCAAAGTTCAAGGCTTGGCGGAAGTCTTTGTTAAGAAGAGCTTTCTTAGTAGATGTTTTCTCTTCATCTGTCGTTTTAGATGTATATTTGTAATTTTGTCGATCGATATTTACACCTAAACCTCCAATACCAGCTCCTGACGGAGTGTAGAAAATATTATCCTTGTATGACTCCTCTACCTTTGAGAAGTTTGAACTTGTTGGGTAAAGACGAGCAAAACTATAAGCTCCACTTGTAAAGTTACGCTCAAGTGATTCTTGGTCCGAACCATCAAAATATGCAAGTGTTGCTGTATCTAAATGAACATTCTCTTTATCCCAGTACTGCTCGTTCTTAGCAAATTCGATAGAAGATTTAGCAGTCAAACCTTTAAGCAAGAAAGGTCCATTATATAGCAATGATGTAGGATCTGTCGCTTTAGCAAAATCAGAGCCTTTTGATTTTTCAAATTCTTCGTTTAATGGCCAGAAAATTGAATAAACCATCTTAGAGTTCCAGTAAGGTTCTGGTTGGTTCAAAGTATACTCAAGAGTATAGTCATCAACCGCTTTAACACCTACTGTAGAGAAATCTTTTGAATTCCCAGCCAAATAATCAGATAAACCTTTAACAGAAGTTTCAGCTAGATATAGAGCTTCTGATTTCTTATCTGCCGCATGTTTCAATCCATTCACGAAGTCTTTAGCAGTCACTTCGGCATATTCTTCACCATCGGATGTCATCCATTTGACACCTTTACGAATTTTGTAGGTATATGTCAATCCATCTTTTGATACAGACCAGTCTTCTGCAACCGCAGGAGTCAAATTCCCGTATTTGTCATTTGTGAAGAGGCCATCGATCCCGTTTGAAGTAGCCACTTTCGTACTCTCTTTTCCAGAAATAATATAATCTAATGTTTCTGGGTCAGCCGAATAGACATAGCCATAGGTTTTTGGAGCTGTCGAATCAGATGATTTTGAATTCCCACAAGCTACTAACACACCTGTTGCCAATAAAGCAACTCCTGCTGCAACAAAGACTCTACTTTTTTTCATTTATTTACTCCTCTGATAAAGTATAGGTTATCATCAATTATACCATAGATTTCAAGAAAAGTAAACGAATTTTCAGAATATTTAGGCTTATTGACACAAAAAATCTGAAAAAGCTATTGACTGAAAATCATTTTCAAGGTATAATAATAAACGTTAAGGCGGTATAGCCAAGTGGTAAGGCACGGCTCTGCAAAAGCTTGATCGTCGGTTCAAATCCGTCTACCGCCTTCTATAACTTGATTTATCAGGTTTCACATGAACAGAAAGCCCAATTTGAAGGGCTTTTTTCTTTTTCTTTGGATAAATAAGGATAGATTTAGAAAAGTTTTGGGGCGGATTTGGGGACTGAGTTTTTCGAGGATACTATTCCCTTTTAAAATCAACTGAAAAAAGCTTTGTCACGCATGATGACAAAAGCCTCTAGTTTACTCTGTTTCTTCTTCTATTTCAACTTCGGTAATTTGGACTTTTACCTTGGTAACACGTCCATTTTTCACTTTATCATTGGTTAGGATAAGCTGTTTGTTTTGGCTTACCAACTCATAGCTGAGCTTTTCAGTCGTTGGAATGGTCCCCACTCCTGTCAAATAGTAACCAGCGATGGTATCAACGTCATCACTTTCCAGTTCAACATCAAAGTAGTCATTAAAATCATTGAGATTCATGGTACCTTGAACAATATAAGTATCTTCTCCAATTTTATGAACTTCGATTTCAGCCTTATCTGTTTCGTCATCGATTTCCCCAACGATTTCCTCTAAGAGGTCTTCAAGTGTCACCAAACCAGCCATTCCACCGTATTCATCTAACAAAATCGCCATTTGTCTTTGGGTATTGCGTAATTCTTTTAACAAGTCATCCACAAAAATAGTTTCAGGAACAAAAAGAGGATCTTGTAAGATTTTCTTCCAAACAATATTGTCAAAACCGTCCACAAAGCCCGCATTAAGGAGACTCTTGGTATGAATAATCCCAATCACATTGTCCTTATCCCCATCATAGACAGGGATACGAGAATAATTTTGTTTTAAAATACTTTGGATGATGGTTTGACTATCATCCTGAATATCTACCATAAAGGCATCCGTTCGAGGAACCATGACTTCTCTGGCCATTAATTCGTCCAGTGAAAAGATTCCTTGTAACATTTCAATTTCGTCAGCATCTAGTGTTTCTTCACTATTTGTCAACATGTACTCAATTTCATCACGGGTCATTTTTTCATCAGCATCGTCAAAGGTCATAGGAGTCAAGCGACTCAAGAGATTGGTAGATGCAGACAAGAGCCAAACAAAGGGACTAACTAGTTTCCCAAGCCCAATGATAACTGGCGCTGTACGAATCGCCAAGGCATCCTTTAGATTAAGAGCGATTCTTTTAGGATACAATTCCCCAAAAACGATGGAAATATAAGTCAAAAATGCTAAAGATAGAAAACTTGCAATAGCATAAGCTGTTTCGCCATTTCCAAGCCAAGATGCAATTTCTCGTCCCAGAGTTTCTGCCAAACTCGCCCCTGACAAAATCGTAATCAGGGTAATCCCTACTTGAATAGTTGATAAAAAGTGGTTAGGATTTTCTAGTACCTTCAGCAGACGGATATAGCGTCTATCTCCTTCTTCTGCCTTTTGTTCAACCCGCGCACGGTTTAGTGACACCATGGCCATTTCTGTAGCTGAGAAAAAGGCATTTAATACCGTCAAGATAAACAATAAAACAAATTGTAGCAACAAATTCTGACTACTTGGGTCTTCCATAGTTCTTCTCCTAAAATAGTAACTTATCCTTTATTATATCACAAAATTTAGTCCAGTACATATTATTTTTTCTCATACTCTTCGAAGATTTCTTCAAACCACATCAGCTTCATCTGCAACCTCAAAGCTGTGCTTTAAGCAACCTACGGCTAGCTTCCTAGTTTGCACTTTGATTTTCATTGAGTATCAGTGTCTATTCTAGTCCTACTTAAATTGTCCAAAAAAGAACCCCTACATCCACAAGTGACATAGGAGTTTATCTTATCTTTTACTGAGTGACCGTTACTTCTCCAGTTCGGTAATCCAGTTGAAGCCCCTTTTGAACATTGGGAACTAGAACATTGAATTCCAATTCTCCGTCTGAAGACTTGGCTTCAATCTGTGAAGCTGAAGGAACTAAATCCTCATTTGTAGCGTAATAAAGGGTTACACGGTAACGGACACGCTTGTTTTTATCCAAGGCCTTGCGTACCATGCTTTCATAGTAGTTTTGCCCTGTCGAATCCTCGGCTTGCGCCTGATTTGCCCAGGCTGTTTGAACAGCAATATTTTTAGGATTGCTTGTCGAGGCATCAAAACCATCCAAGCCACCTATCAAGGCATAGCCTAATAAATGACCTCTATCGACCGCATGAGTATAAGTCCCCTTTAGATTCTTAACCTGATGCCATCCCGGAGGAGTCCATGAATTCGAACCATTCCCCGTTTCTTCACGATTTTTATACTGGCGAGTAGCCTTAGACAAGAGGGCATTTGCTACAGTTGGCACGGTTTCCTTGCCCACTGTCTTTGTTTTATTATCAGCGTAGGGTTTACTTGAAACCTTGGCATCTAGATTTGTTTTATTACCATTGACGATAAAAGCACCCGAGCCATTCCACTCCAGACTCCCTTTTACTTGACTCTTGACTGCGTCTGTTAAAACACTCTCTGCCAATGCTTGACTAGGAGCTTCAGACGCTTGTTTTTTCTGACTAAGCTTGGTTTTGGGACTATTAGCTGTCGACTGCATCTGCTTGATATAATAGCTCCCTGCAGACAAAAGCAATAACACTAGCAGTCCGATTAGTGTCTGTCTTGTTTTTTTATCCATTTTTCTCCTTATCTCTAGAAAAAGACTGGTTCTCCAGCCTAATTTCCTGTAAATTTATGAATTAATTCCTGCCATTTTGCTGGAGACAGGATAGCCCATGGATCTTGACCCTTGCCCAAGATTCCATAACCGACCATTAAACCAATTCCTAGGGCTAAAACACCTAAAATCAGTACTATGATGACTAAAAGTAAACGCTTGACTACGTAGCTTGATTTCTTATTCATCTTCATCACTTGCCTCAATCCGCTGAATCTTAGCACCTAGCTGCGCCAACTTCTCATGGAAACGGTAATAACCTCTATCCAAGTGAACCAATTTACCAACAACGGTTTCTCCTTGCGCTACCAAACCTGTCAAAATTAAGGCAGCACTGGCACGAAGGTCAGTTGAAAGAACTTCTGCTCCCTGCAAAGGTTGTCCACCAACAATACGAGCCGTATCACGGATAATCTCAGAATGCAAGCCCATGCGACGCATTTCTTCTAGATGTTGGAAACGATTTTCAAAAACTGTCTCCACCATGGTTGATTCACCTTTTGCGACGGTCATCAAGGCTGTAAATTGAGCCTGCATATCTGTTGGAAATCCTGGGTGGGGCAAGGTTTTTACATGCACAGCTTTTAGTTTTTCTAGTTGAGAACGAACTCGAATTCCTTCAGTCTCCTCTGTCACTTCCACTCCCATTTCAAGCAATTTGGCAATCAAGGGACGGTTGTGCTCCCAAACAGCGTCTTTAATCAAGACATTACCACCAGTCATGGCAGCAGCTATCATAAAGGTTCCTGCTTCAATACGGTCTTGGACCACATTGTGAGTCGTACCATGAAGTTTCTCAACACCAGTAATGGTAATGGTCTCTGTACCAGCACCTTTTACCTTAGCTCCCATTTCATTGAGGAGAATAGCTAGGTCAACAATCTCAGGCTCACGCGCAGCATTTTCAATCACTGTTACCCCATCAGCTAGAGTCGCTGCCATCATCAAGTTCTGCGTAGCACCAACACTTGGGAAGTCCATGTAGATATGAGCGCCATGCAAGCGATCAGCCTTGGCTTCGATGTAACCAGCTGTCTGACTAATCTTAGCTCCCATGGCTTCCAGACCTTTCAAATGAAGATCAATAGGGCGGCTACCAATCGTACAACCACCTGGCATGGATACCTTAGCATGCCCCACACGAGCAAGGATTGGTCCCAAGACAACGATGGATGCGCGCATCTTGCTGACATACTTGTAAGGAGCTTCCTCAGTGATATCGCCAGTCGCGTCCACCTCAACAAGATGAGCTTCTTCATTAAAATCCACCTTGGCATTTAAACCGCGAACCACCTGATTCATAGTGAAAACATCTGACAAGATAGGAACATTCTGCAAAACAGTCTTTCCTTCACTGGCTAGAATAGTCGCTGCCAACAAGGGCAAGACTGCATTCTTTGCTCCTTCGATCGTAACACTTCCTACCAGACGATTATCGTCACCTTGAACCACAATTTTTTCCATACTTATTTCCTTTACATTTGATTTTATAATAATCCTCTAAGCGCTTCTTGCCACAACTGATACAGGCTGATAAAGAAAGAACTCATGATATAGCCCATGACAATGCTGAAAAAGGCTACTAGTAAACGAACTTTTCCTGTATTCTCAGTTGTCACTTTTAAAACCTTTTCCCATCTAACAAGATCCTTTAAAAGGTAAAAACTCACATAAATAAAGAGCATGTGACTGCTTAGAGTGAATAATAATTGAACCATTTGACTATTATACCATCTTCTCTGTTTGTGCGCTAGTTTGGAAACTTCACTTAAAAACTAGGGATTGTTTTTCAAGTAATCAATTGCATCTTGTAGGGTTTTAACTGGCACGATTTTCATATCTGTCTTGATTGTTTTAGCTGCTTCCAGGGCTGTTTGGTAGTTATTTTTCGCATCAGGATGTGCTTTTTGTTCTTCTTCGCTAACAGGGTTATCAGGGGCAAAGAAAATAGCAGCACCTTCTCTAGCCGAAGCTACAACTTTCTTATCGATACCTCCAATGTCTCCCACATTACCATCGCGGTCAATGGTTCCTGTACCGGCAACAATGCGGCCATTACGAAGGCCAGGGTCAGCTATTTGGGTATAGATGGCCAGACTAAACATGAGGCCAGCACTTGGACCGCCAATACCAGCTGTTGAAAAGCGAATTGGAACATCACTGGTCACTTCTGTACGGTCAATCAAACCGATTCCAATTCCATTTTTGCCATTTTCCAAGGTGATAATCTTACCTTCTGCAGACTTGGTTTGCCCATCCTCTTCATAGGTGACCTTGACGGAGTCCCCTAGTTTTTGAGAATTGACATAATCAATCAAATCTTTGGAACTATCAAAGGTCTGATCATTGACTGCTGTGACCGTATCAGAGATGTTAAGAATCCCTTTAAAGGTCGAATTATCCGTCACAGTCAAAACATAAACCCCAAGATATTTGAGTTCGATATCTTTACCAGCTGTTTTTAGCCCTTGATACTTGGCCATGTTTTGCGATGTTTGCATGTAGAATTGATTGATCCGCATAAATTCAACATCGGAAGAGCCACCTGTAGTCTCTTGGGCACTACGAATATCTGTAAAAGGCGTCAACCATGCATAAATCATATGAGCTAAAGTGGCATGTTGGACACCAACCGTAACGAATTGATAGGCACCAGCTTCCTTATCTTCTGTGTCATTGACTTTAAGGACTTGGCGAATATCTTCCGAACCACCTGGAACTTCTATATAGTAGGGCAAGGGCACTACAAATGCCAAGAAAGTCACAATTAAGGCAGCAATGACATATAAGGGCCATCTAATCTTTTTTTTCATTTTTTATTTCCTCCAAAATACTCTCAGGAACATAGCAGGTAATATCCTGACCAAACTTCAAAAGTTCTCTAACACCGGATGAACTGAGATAGAGATGTTCAGGTCGACTATGTAAATAAATGGTCTCTATATTAGGAGACAGCTGATGGTTGTAGTAATCAAAACTGGCTTCATATTGCAAATCCGACGCATTTCTCAAGCCTCGCACTAGGAAAGTAGCCCCCAGTCTTTTTGCAACATCAACCACCAATTCATCATGAGAAAACACGACTTCAACATTCCCCAAATGTTCCAAAGCCTTTTCTAGTCCCCGTTTACGATTTTCAAGAGGGAGAAATCCTTGTTTATGGGGATTGAAAAAAATACCGACATAGAGCTTATCAAAGAGTCTGCTCGCCCGTTCAATCATATCCAGATGCCCATTTGTCATCGGATCAAATGAGCCTGTGAATAAGCCAATCTTATCTGACATAAACTGTCACCTTACTAATTCCATAAATTTTTTCCTTCCAGATACCCAGGCAGGCAATTTCTTCTGGAAGTTCGACGGCCTTATCCGTCTCACACACGACCATGACATCTTCAGAAAAAAGCTCTTTCTCAGCCATTTTTTCAATATCTGCTACGATTTGTTCCTTGGCATAAGGAGGGTCTAAGAAAATGAGGTCAAATTCCCCAGATACCTGTTCCAATGCCCTTTCTGCATCCATCTTGAGGAGCTCAAATTTTCCAACTTCCTTGGTCATCTGAATATTTTCAGCCACGATAGCCTGAGCCTTACGTTCTCGTTCCACCAAAACAGCGCTGGACATGCCACGCGAGACTGCCTCGATAGATAAACCACCACTACCTGCATACAGGTCCAAGACTCGTCCCCCTTCAAAGTAGGGACCAATCATGTTAAAAATGGCTCCCCTAACCTTATCCGAAGTAGGTCTTGTCGTCTTTCCTTCTAGTGTCTTTAGGGGACGTCCCCCATAGATTCCTGATACGATTTTCATACCGTTTATTATACCAAATTATGGGCGAAAAGAGAAAGAAAACCGAACCTTGCGGTTCGATTCTCTACAAAATATTTTCGTAAGTATCGCGGACTTCTTGAGGCCAAACACTTGTTTGCACTTCTCCGATGTGTTTCTTGCGAAGTAGGAACATGGCCATCCGAGATTGTCCAATTCCTCCACCGATTGTCAATGGGAATAGACCATTCAACAAAGCCTTGTGCCATTCCAATTCCAAGCGGTCTTCATCACCTGTAATGGCAACCTGACGACGAAGCGTTTCTTCATCTACACGGATTCCCATAGAAGACAACTCAAAGGCTCCCCCCAGAGACTCATTCCAAACAAGAATATCACCATTTAGACCCTTGTAACCATTTTCAGACTCACTTGTCCAGTCATCGTAGTCTGGTGCACGTCCATCGTGCGGTTTACCGTCTGGTAATTCACCACCGATACCGATCAAGAATACTGCTCCAAATTCTTTACAAATAGCATTTTCACGCTCTTTTGGTGTCAAATCTGGGTAGCGTTCTACCAACTCTTCTGTGTGGATAAAAGTGATTTGTTTTGGCAAGATTGATTCAATATCATAGCGGGCTTCAACAGCTAGCTCAGTCAGACGAATAGCCTTATAAATTTTCTCAACAGTTTCTTTTAGGTAAGCGATGTTACGTTGTCCATTTGGAATGACTTTTTCCCAGTCCCACTGGTCAACATAAACAGAGTGGGTCGCATCCAGCGAATCTTCGTCTGGACGAAGGGCCTTCATGTGAACAAAAAGACCTTCACCCTCACCGAAACCAAAACGAGCCAAAGTATGGCGTTTCCATTTGGCAAGTGAATGCACCACTTCATAGGTTTCATCAGGAATCTGCAAAACCTTGACAGATACTGGATTTTCCACACCAGACAGGTTATCCTGCATCCCGTCACCGACCTTGCTCAAGATAGGACCTTGAACTTCGACAACTTCTAGCTTATCTTTCAAATACTGGGTAAAAGTGTTTTTGACAAAGGAAATTTCTTCTTGTTGATGGATAAAACTTTTCTTCATAGGCTACTCCTCAAAAATTAATTAAAAGCATTATACACCTATTTCCAAGAAAAGAAAAGAGAAAATTTAAAAAAATCAGTGCTCCTTCGAACACTGATTTCATGGACCTTTAGTCATTGCGACCAAAGATACGTAGAATACTGAGGAAAAGATTGATAAAATCAAGATAGATACTGAGAGCCATTGACACAACCCAGCCTGTCGCCACACGACCTTGCGATTGTTCATAAGCATAGCGAATTCTCTGGTTGTCCCAAGCAATCAACCCTGAGAAGACCAAAACCATGGCTACACTAATCATATAATCAAAGAAACCGCTAGCCAAGAAAATATTGACTACCATGGCAATCAGCAAACCAATTAAAGCTGCCATCATAGCTCGACCGATCCCACTCAAGTCTTTCTTGGTGAACATACCAACTGCCGCCATGACAAAGAAGAGAAGGGCGCTCGATACAAAGGCAGATAAAACTGTACCCGGAGTATAGAAGGCCACCACAAAACTGAGGGTAAAGCCGTTTAAAACGGAGTAAAGCAAAAATACTGGAAGAGCCGCTGGACTATTCTTTAAGGCCATGTTACTAGCAACGAAGACTAGTGCTAGCTCCGCAAGGGTTGCAATGGTCAACCAGAGACGTCCCTGCATCAAAAAGTAAACCAACTGAGACTGAAAAACCGTCAACATGAGGCCAGATACCAAGGCGGATAGCCCGATTCCTAGCCCAACAAAGGCATAAACCTTAGCGTAAAATTGATTGAGACCAGTACGGTCTTGTATAATAGTGTGATTCATCTTTTCTCCTTTTCTATGAACATCTTTCCTTGATTATAACAAAGAAAGTTAAAATTAGCTTAAATGGAAAATTAAAATACCGGCTGCAACGGCAACATTCAAACTCTCCGCCTGCCCCTTCATACTAATGTGGACCAACTGGTCTGCACTTTCAACCATGAGGGGACTAATTCCTTGACCCTCATTTCCCATGACTAGTACAAAATTTTCTATAGGAACCAGTTCTCTGTAATCAACAGAATCTTTAGATAGGGTTGTTGCCAGCACTGAGATACCTGCCTCTTTGGTTTCCTTAAGAAGCGCTTGACTCGACATCCGGTAAATAGGCAGATGGAAATGACTGCCTTGCATGGAACGTAAGGTCTTGAGACTGTAGATATCTGCCGATTTATCTGAAACAATCACTCCAGTAAAACCTGCTGCATCCGCAGTCCGAATGATAGTTCCCACATTACCAGGATCTTGCACATCTTCCAAAAACAAGAACTTGCCCTGACTCAAATCAGCTTGTCCTACTTCTTCTTTTTGAACCACCGCAACAATGCCCTGTGGAGTCTGAGAATCCGCTAAATCTAGCAGAATATCCTCTGACACCCAGACAGTTTGCGGAAAAGCAACTAACTGTTCTCGATAACTTTCTAGGGCAAAGATTTTCTCAATCGTCACTCCAGCTTGAACAGCTTCTTCAAACAAGTGCCAGCCTTCAATCAAATAAGCAGACTTGCGGTATTTTTTTTGGTGTAATTTCTTGGCATTTTTTACCACAGAATTGGCTTTTGAGGTTATAATAGTCATAGAAATATTATAACACAATCAAAGGGGTTTGGTATGCAAAAGGTTAGAATGATTGCCCAAGGTAGGGTACAGGGAGTCGGCTTTCGTTGGGGTGTTTACAGCTTGGCACTTGAAATTGGTGGCATCACAGGTCGAGTATGGAATAACGACGATGGCACAGTGGAAATATTAGCCCAAGCAGACTCATCTGCTACCATGGCAAAATTTATCCAAGAAATCCGCAAAGGACCCACACCTTTTTCAAAAGTCAGCTACTTAGATGTCAAACTAAGTAACTTTCCTCCCTACCCTGACTTTAAAATCGCAAATTAAGTCTCTAGAACTATTGTATATTTTGTAAAAAAACAGTAGAATAGAAAGGTATAATTTTTAAAGAAGGAATAAAAACAGTGAAATCTATTAAACGTTTTGCACTCTCAGCTATGGGAGTGGCTATGTTACTTGTTTTGACAGGTTGCGTTCAGATTGATAAAGCAACAGGTAAGCCAATTGGTCCCGTTTGGGATTTCTTGGGTGCTCCGATGGGAGAAGCTATCAAGTACTTCGCTACTGATCAAGGTCTAGGCTTTGGTGTCGCTATCATCATCGTAACCATTATCGTGCGCTTGATTATCTTGCCACTTGGTATCTACCAATCATGGAAGGCAACGCTTCACTCTGAAAAGATGAACGCCCTCAAGCACGTCCTTGAGCCACACCAAACACGTCTCAAGGAAGCGACTACTCAAGAAGAAAAACTCGAAGCCCAACAAGCTCTCTTTGCCGCTCAAAAAGAACACGGCATCAGCATGTTTGGTGGTGTAGGATGTTTCCCTATCCTCCTTCAAATGCCTTTCTTCTCTGCAATTTACTTTGCTGCCCAACATACTGAAGGGGTTGCTCAAGCAAGCTTCCTAGGCATTCCTCTAGGTTCGCCAAGTATGATTTTGGTTGCCTGCGCAGGTGTCCTTTACTATCTTCAATCGCTCCTTTCACTTCACGGAGTAGAAGACGAAACGCAAAGAGAACAAATCAAGAAAATGGCTTACGTGAGCCCAATCACGATTGTTGTCTTCTCCCTCATTTCACCAGCCAGTGTCACACTTTACTGGGTTGTCGGTGGTTTCATGATGATTCTCCAACAGTTTATCGTCAACTATATCGTTCGTCCAAAACTTCGCAAAAAAGTTCGTGAAGAACTAGCCAAGAACCCACCAAAAGCACGTGCTTTCTCTACACCAAGTGGACGAAAAGACGTTACTCCTGAACAACCAACTGCTATCACAAGCAAGAAAAAACACAAAAATCGCAACGCTGGGAAACAACGTTCGAGATAAGAAGAAAAAGGCTTAGCTGGTTTGCTAAGTCTTTTTGCAAGTCATACTCTTCGAAAATCTCTTCAAACCACGTCAGCTTCGCCTTGCCGTATATATGTTACTGACTTCGTCAGTTCTATCCACAACCTCAAAACCATGTTTTGAGCAGCCTGTGGCTAGCTTCCTAGTTTGCTCTTTGATTTTCATTGAGTATCAAAAGCCCGATGTTTCCATCAGGCTTCTTTTTTATCCATGTACACGTTTCATATAGTCTTGGTAACTTTCGGTATCCATGAGTTTTTTAGCGTTCTTGACGCGATCTGCTGTTGGTGGTTTAACCCCTTCGAGTGAATATGGAATTCCCAATTCACGCCATTTGAATTCTCCCATGGTATGATAAGGTAGAATTTCAAACTTATCAACATTTTTAAGGGTCTTGACGAACTTACCAAGTTCAATCAAGTCATCATCTCTATCTGTCAATCCTGGAACTAGCACGTGGCGAATCCAGACAGGTTTTCCAATATCTGATAGATACTGGGCACAAGCCAAGATATTTTTATTGGTTTGGCTAGTGACAATCTTGTGCTGTTCTTCGTTGATTTCCTTGATATCCAAGAGAACTAAGTCAGTAACAGCCATGAGTTTGTCAAACTTCTCAAGGTAACGTGGTTTATTACGGAAAGGCAGTGCACAGGTATCCAAGGTACAGTGGATTCCGTGTTCTTTGGCCTTGGTAAAGAGGGCAATCAAGAAATCAATCTGCAAGAGGGCTTCTCCTCCACTGACTGTAATCCCACCCTTATTCCCCCAGAAACCGCGGTAACGCAAGGCTTCAGTCAAGACATCATCTACCGTCCGTTCACGTGACTTATTGGACTCCATAGCCCAAGTGTCAGGATTGTGGCAATACTGGCAACGCATGTGACAGCCCTGCAAAAAAACAATAAAGCGAATACCAGGCCCATCTACTGACCCAAAGCTTTCTGTCGAATGCACCATTCCTGTCACTTGTCCATAATCAATTGTTTCTTCAGACATATCGTTACCTTCCTTGAAAACGTTTTATAGTTTTATTATATCATGACTTGAAGGAAAAACAAGATTTTTGCCTATTTTTTAGAAAGCAATCTGTTTTTCAATTTCATTTTCAATTAATTATCATTTTATTCTTCAAAATCAAAGCCATACAAGGTTGCAAAGTAGTCCTCAGGGCGCTCTGCACGGCGGATTTGACGGGCTTTGCCTTCTTCAGTATATAGGATTTCCGCAGAACGAAGTTTGGCATTGTACTGGTAGCCCATTGAAAAACCGTGGGCACCTGTATCATGAATTACCAGCAAATCACCGATTTCTGTATGAGGCAGTTCGCGATTCACTGCAAATTTATCATTGTTTTCACAGAGCGAACCAACCACATCTACCACTTCAGCTGGTCCATCTGGATGGGGCACGTTAGTAATATGATGGTAGGCTCCATACATAGCTGGACGCATGAGGTTGACTGCTGATGCATCCACACCTAGATAGGTACGGTAGGTTTTCTTCTTATGAGTAACTCTTGTGACCAAAGCACCGTGAGGTGCTAACATAAAGCGACCCAATTCGGTAAAAATCTTAACCTGACCAAGACCTGCTGGCGTAAGGACCTCTTCATACACCTTACGAACTCCCTCACCAATCAAGGCGATATCGTTCGGCTCCTGGTCTGGACGATAATTGACACCAATACCGCCAGAAAGATTGATAAAGTCTAGCGAAATACCCAACTTTTCCTTGATTTCAACAGCCAATTCAAAAAGCTGACGCGCCAACTCTGGATAATAGAGATGGGTTACGGTATTGGACGCTAGGAAGGAGTGAATCCCAAAAGTCTTAGCTCCTTTTTCCTTCAAGATGGCAAAAGCTTCAAAGAGCTGATCCTTGGTCATGCCAAACTTGGCTTCTCCAGGATTGTCCATGATGTCTGTCCCCAGTTCAAAAACGCCTCCAGGATTGTAACGACAAGAGATGATTTCTGGAATACCTGCTGCACGCTCTAGATGTTCAATATCTTCAAAGGCATCCAAGTTAATGGTCGCACCCAATTCACACGCATAGGCGTATTCCATGTCTGGCGTGTTGTTTGAAGAGAACATAATCTCAGAACCAGGGAAATTCAGTTTATGGCTCATCAAAAGCTCCACATAACTAGAGCAGTCCACACCACAGCCTTCCTCTTGGAGAATTTTCAAGATAGCTGGTGTTGGAGTAGCCTTAACTGCAAAATATTCCTTAAAGCCCTTATTCCACGAAAAGGCTTGGTTGACAGCTCTTGCCTTCTCACGAATTCCCTTCTCATCATACAAGTGAAAAGGAGTCGGGAACTCAGCAGCAATCTTTTCTAAGTCTTCTTTATTGATAAATGGTGTTTTCATAAGTTTCCTTCTATTCTATTTGCAAAGAAAGGCTGGGACAATCGTTCCAACCTTTAGTTCTATCTCTTATTTATCTTCGTCAAAGATATTGCCAACCTCAACATCGATGGCTTGGTTCTTGACATCAATATTGGTTACCTTCAAGAGTGACTTGTAGTCAAACTGCTTTTCGCGTTCTTCTTGAGCATTATCCGCAAAGACCGCTACACCTGCCAATTCTGAATCAAACTCACGCAAGAGGCTGATCATCCCATTGACAGTTCCGCCACCTTTCAAGAAGTCATCCACAATCAAGACACGGCTGCCTGCCTTGAGACTACGTTTTGAAAGGAACATTTTCTCAATGCGGTCACCACTTGAACCTGAAACATAGTTGACGCTGACAGTTGAACCTTCGGTAATTTTCAGGTCACGGCGCACAATAACAAAAGGAACATTGAGGATATTGGCAACTGCATTTGCAAGAGGAACACCCTTAGTCGCTACGGTCATAACCGCATCAATTTTTTGGTCCATAAAGCTCTTGGCAATAATGCGACCAATATTTTTCAAGATAGCTGGTGTGCTAAGCAAATCAGACAGGTAGATATAGCCGCCTGGCAAGATACGGTCACTTTCTGACAACTTGGCACGCAAGTCCTCAACCATTTCCTTGGCATCATGGCTTGAGATTGATGGTGTGAAAATGACACCACCACCAGCACCAGTTACTGTCTGGATATGACCGATTTCAATTTCCTCAAAGGCGCGTTTGATAATCACGATATCCTCTGAGATGGATGATTTAGCGGATTCATACTTTTCAGCAAAAGTATTGAGACTAGTTAGTTTATAAGGATTATTAATCAAATAGTTGGAAATGACAACCATCCGATCACTTCTTCTTAATTTCATTTCTATTTCCCACTTCATTTAATTTTGATATTTTATCTATTATACCATATTCACATAAAAAAACGAACATTCTTATCCTAAAAATGCTCGTTTTTCTTAAATTATTAATCTAAATCTGGTTTATAGAAGGAACGATTGTCCATAGCGAAGATTTTATTGGTCATCTCTCCCTTATCCACCAAAGCAAGAGCTGTTGACATCATCATCATGCTAGCATCCAGATTGTCAATCATATGGATAATCTCTGCTTCCATAATGCGTGGACGGACTGGACTTCCATACTCAAGTAAGCCATGGTGACTGAGGATGACGTGGCGGAGCAAAACGACTTCTTCCTTGGTATCATCGATGCCAAGTTCCATAACTGTTTTAGTAATTTCGCTATCAATCAAAGCAATATGCCCAAGGAGATTGCCTCGCACTGTGTACTCGGTCTGGTCTGGCCCCGTCAACTCAATGACTTTAGCTAAGTCATGCAGCATAATCCCTGCATAGAGCAGGCTCTTATTGAGCTGAGGATAGACTTCGCTAATAGCATCTGCCAAACGCACCATGGTTGCCGTATGATAGGCCAAACCCGTTTCAAAGGCATGATGGTTGGTCTTGGCTGCTGGATAAGAGTAAAATTCCTTATCATACTTGGTGTAGAGCTTTCGGACAATCCGTTGCCAAACAGGATTTTCAATTTTAAAAATCATTTGCGACATATAGTCACGGATTTCCTTGACATCAACTGGTGACTTGACCTTGAAATCAGCTGGATCATTGGGTTCGCCAGGTTGAGGCAGGCGGAGAGTAATTTGATTGACTTGAGGGGTATTGTTATAAACTTCTCGGCGCCCTTTCATGTGGACAACCTTACCAGCAGTAAAGGCCTCAACGTTATGAGGTTGGGCATCCCAGAGCTTCCCTTCAATCTCGCCACTATCATCTTGGAAAGTAAAGGCTAGATAGTTTTTCCCAGCTCGAGTTTGCCTCAGGTCAGCTGACTTGATTAGGTAAAAGCCTTCAAACAGCTCATCTTTTTTCATGTGACTAATCTTCATATTCTTCCTCATTTTCTTGGAAATGGAGTAAATCAAGCGCAGGCTCACCTTCTGACAACTCAATGTGACGGAGCGTCCGCTCGATAGCTGTAGTGCGACGGTTTAATAATTCATCAATATTGCCAGAGGCATGTTGGAGATGTTTTTGTGCCTTAACCAGAATGCCACCAAACTTGCCAAATTCGGTCTTGACACTGGCAAGAGTCTTACTGATATGGTCGGCACTCTTTTGGATATTGAGAGTTTTGAATCCAACTGATAGGGAATTGAGGAGAGCTGACAGGGTACTTGGACCTGCGACAATAATCTGCTCCTCCCTTCTCAAATCATCAAAGAAGACCGGATTGCGGACGATTTCTGAGTAGAGACCTTCTGTCGGAACAAACAAGATTCCAAAATTGGTCGTCCGAGGCGGTGCTATGTACTTGCTCTTGATATCCTTGGCAAAGCGCTTGACGCTGGCTAGGAGCGACTTACGACAGCGTTCAATATCGTCCTTGTCACCTGCTTCATAGGCTTCTTCTAATCGGTAATAATCTGCCAGTGGAAACTTGGAGTCAATCGGTAAGTAGACATATTCCTGGTCACCCTGTCCAGGCAACTTAATGGCATACTCCACTCGTTCACTGGAGTTTTCAACCGTTGCATATTCTCGTTCATACTGGGCTGGTGTCATGATATCTTCGATAATTTGCCCCAGTTGCAATTCTCCCAGAATCCCTCGCGTCTTGGTTCCAGAGAGAACCTTGTTGAGGGCGCCGACATCGCGGGCAACTATCTGCATTTCTCCAAGACCACGATTGACAGACTCCAATTGTTTGGAAACTGTCTCAAAGGAGGCCTGCAAGCGTGTCTGTAAGGTTTTTTCTAGTTTTTCCTCGACTGTTTGGCGCATTTGTTCCAAGCGTTGCTCATTTGATTCCTGCAAGGCTTGGAGACGTTGGTCAGTCTTGTCTCTGGTTTGGAGGAGATTATCTGTCATTTCTTGACGAACTTGAGTTAAGCCTTGGTGCAATTCCATTCGAACTTCTTGCAAACGGTCGCTGACAGCTACTTCCAAGTCTTTTTGATCCAACTGGCTGGCTTGTCTGGCTTGTTCAAAACGGTAATCCAACTGGTCTGATAGATGATCTGCCTGATCCTCCAAGCTCTTACTTAGATGTTTTTCCTGTTTATCCTGCCTTTGCCAAATCAGAAAGATACCAGCTAGGTTGGCAATTAATAATAGAACTAATAAACTTTCCATCCTACCTCCTGTCCTTACTATGTAGCACGACCACATAGCCATCTGGGCAAGTCACCGACACTTCCCTATCTATATATTCGTTAGAAGCGTACACTTTTTTAAAGAAAAAATTTTCCTCTGTCAACTCATACTTAGCACCGAGAATGGTCAGCTGGCTATCTCGAACTGGCATAAAGGCAAGATAGTCATAGTCCGAGCGAGGTTCTAGCTGACTGGTCCCTTCTGGACAATAGGCAATTAAATTTTGCCCATCCTCAATTTCTATCTGGCGCATATAAGGCGCCAACTTGGGATTGCTAGGCAAAAAGACATTGGCCAGCATATGATCAATACGGCCACCCAAAGCACCGAAAATAGTGACCTTAGCCTGAGGATTTTGCTCAAAGATGGTTAAGAGAGCCAATTCCAGATCTGTATCATCTTTTTCTGGTCGGGCTTGGACAAAATGCTGGGCACGTTTTTGAATCACCTGTCGCTCTTCTTCCGTCACAGAATCAAAATCTCCAACCGCTAGAGCAAGAGGTAGGTTTTCCTCCAAGACCCAGAGCGAGCCTCGATCCACACCAACAAAAGCATCAAAGTCCGTCCGATAATGACCACGGTCTCCGCCTGCAAAAACGGCAACCTTAGTCCAGTTGTTTTCTGAGAGTTTGTACTCGCTCATTGACATCTCCCTTAAAGACATAGGAACCTGCTACAAAAACAGTCGCACCAGCTTCTTTGGCTTGAGCAATAGTTTGGCCATCAATCCCGCCATCCACTTCAATCTCAAAGTTCAAACCTTTTTCATTACGAAGTGCAACCAACTCACGGACCTTATCCATGGTCTCTGGTAGAAAGGCTTGCCCACCAAAGCCTGGGTTAACTGTCATGACTAAAACTTGGTCAACTAGATGAAGGACGTGCTTGATGGCTTCAACTGGTGTGCCAGGATTGATAACGACTGAAGGCTTAACTCCGAGTGAACGAATTTTTTGGAGGGCACCATGAATATGATTCGTTGCTTCCACATGGATGCTGATGATATCCGCACCTGCACGCGCAAAATCCTCTAAATGATGCTCTGGATTAGCTACCATCAAGTGGCAGTCAAAGACCATCTTGCTATGAGGGCGAAGAGCTTCGACCACACCTGCACCAAAACTGATTTGTGGTACAAAGTGACCATCCATGATATCGATATGGGCATATTCTGCCCCAGTTGCTTCTAGGCGTTTGATTTCACGTTCAAAGTTGGCATAATCTGCTGCCAGAATTGACGGAGCAATCTTGTATTGAGACATAGGTTTCTCCTTATTTTGGAATTTTTTTGCTGACTTTTTTATAGGTTTCTCTGCGATTTTCAATCTCACTGAGGAATTGCAGGTAGTTATCGAAACGGAAGGACGCAATGATACCCTCTTCAACAGCTGGCTTAACTGCGCAAGACGGCTCATGGGTGTGGGTACAAGTGCGGAATTTGCAGTCTCGACTGACAGTGGTAATCTCTGGAAAGGCCTGATTGAGGTCTTCAGCCGTTGATACTTCATAATCCAAGGATGAAAAACCTGGTGTGTCTGCGATTTTACCTCCATTGAGATTATAAAAACTAACTGCTCGAGTAGTGTGGCGCCCGCGACCCAGACTGTCTGAAATTTCTCCTGTTTCAAGATTGAGGTCTGGTGCGATTTTATTGAGAAGAGTTGATTTACCAACACCTGTCTGCCCCATAAAGACTGTAACCTTGCCTGTTAACAAAGGAAGGAGTCCCTCTTTACTGGTCACAAAGTCATAGCCGATATCACCATAAGTCTGTTCATAAAATTCCAGTTTCCCTCTATCTTCCAGTAGGTCCATCTTGGAAATATAGACAATGGGATGGATGCCCTTGTGTTCCAAAAGAACCAAGAAGCGATCCAACAAATTGCTGTTAAAATCAGGTTCCTTGACAGACATGATTACCACAGCTTGGTCAATATTGACAATAGGCGGACGGACCAGACTGTTTTTCCGTTCATGAATCTTGAGGATATAGCCTTCTGAATTTTCCTCGGCAGAAAAATCTACCCAGTCTCCAACGTAAGGAGTATGGCCTTTTTTACGGAAATTCCCACGCGCGCGTGTTTGATAGACCTGGCCATCACTCTCTACATAATAGAACCCAGCCAAGGCTTTAATGATTTGTCCCTGCATCTTAGAGTCCTTGCCCTTTAAGTGCATCTGATAGACTGGCAAATTCTGTCAAGCTGAGAGCTTCCCCACGCACACTTGGTGACAAGCCTGCTTGGCCCAAAGCCTTGGTCAGCTTGTCCTTGACCTCTTCAGTCTTGCCAAAGTAACCTGTCAGGTTATTCCATAAAGTCTTGCGGCGATGGGTAAAACTAGCCTTGGAAACCTTAAAGAAGAAGTTCTCGTCTTCCACTGCTACAGCCGGCTCTGGACGGCGCACCATTTTCAAGATGGCTGAGTCCACATTTGGCGCTGGCACAAAGACCGTACGAGGCACGATGAAGGCAACCTTGGCAGTCATGTAGTACTGAACCGCAATCGACAAGCTACCATAAGCCTTGGTATTCGGTTGAGCGGAGATGCGGTCAGCTACCTCTTTTTGCATCATGACCACAAACTCACTAAAAGGAATTCCGCTCTCGATCAAGTGCATGAGAATAGGAGTTGTGATGTAGTAAGGCAGATTAGCCACTACCTTGATTGGCAGGTCAGGATTTTTAAAATTCTGGATATGTTGCGCCAAATCGACCTTGAGAATGTCCTCGTTGACTACGGTCACATTGTCAAAATCACGCAAGGTATCTGCCAAAATAGGCACCAAACGGTGGTCGATCTCAAAGGCCATAACTTCTGCTGCACGCTCAGCCAAAAACTCCGTCAAGGCACCAATCCCTGGCCCGATTTCGATGACATTAACCTGGTCATCAATCTCAGCCGTATCCACAATTTTTTGAAGGATATTAGTATCCGTCAAGAAATTTTGCCCGAAAGACTTTTTAAAGGTAAAACCGTGACGCTCCAGCACTGCCTTGGTCACGCTATAATCTGCAATTCTCATCTATTCTCTTTTCTATTATCTGTTACTACTATTGTAACACATTCCCCTTGTATTTTGGGGGTGAAAATCATACCAAAAAACTATCTTTCCTCGTGAAGAAAGATAGTCTTGAAAATCTTTAAAGGTGGACTTAGCGGTTCTCTCGAAACATCCGTTCGAAAAAATCAGCTTCTTTATAACTTCGATTTTCAGGTAGGGTCAAATCTACATCCTCCTCCACGTCGTCCACTGTCAGTTCAACCGTTTGAGGTAAATTTTTCAAACGATAATGCTTTTGCCTTTGCCCTTCAATACTAGCAAAATCAAGCAAATAGCCATTCACTCGGATTTGAACCAAAAGGAGATGATTGGTCATATTTTCCATGATGAGAATATCTTCTAAACCACCTCTGGCACTAGGATAATCAGATACCCTGCGAATACGGATTTTTTCACACATGAGCAAGCTCCCTCATATCAATGATTTCATCGGCCTTATTCCAGACTAGGGGATTATGGGTCGCAATGATGATCATTCGATTTTCATCTTTCAAGCCCACCAAGAGATTCATAACCTCCTCTGAATTTTCAGGATCAAGAGCTGCTGTTGGTTCATCTGCCAAAATCAAGGGTGGATTTTTCAAAATAGTCTTCGCAAGGGCAACTCGTTGAGCCTCTCCCCCAGATAAGGTATAAATTTTTTGTTCTAGATCCAAATACCCTAGATTAACTTTTTCTAAAGCCTCCACTTGCCTTTCCAAACGTTCTACTTTTGAGATTTTCTGACCAACAAAGCCCAAATCCAAATTCTCTTTGATTGATTGGTTTTCTAAGAGACCAAAATTTTGAAAGAGATAGCCCATCTGGTCTCGAAAATACTCACGAGTGGGAATGGTTTTTAAATCTTTCCCCTGATAGAGAACCCTTCCTCCATCTATCTTTTCTAGTTTACCTAAGATATTCAGCAGAGTCGTCTTTCCGCTTCCACTCTTACCGATTAAGGCATAAACCTTGCCCTTCTCCAGCTTGAGGTTTAAACCAGAGAAAATCGCGCGGTCATTAAACTTCTTTTCCAATCCTTGAATATCAATCATCTTATTTTCCTTTCAATACTGCCATGCTACCAGCTTCTTCTTTTTTATCCTGTCTAACTAAAATCAACAGAGCGTTAAGCGTAAACAAAGCTACAACTAGAGCGCTAATCAAGCTATCTCCTGTCAAAACACTAGATAGGATTAGCCCAAGTAAGAGAACTCCTCCTTGCGCCAGTAAGTACTTGCCATGAAGCTCATAGATTGTCATACCAGAAAGACGTTTAATCATGATCTCCCGTCTAAACTGCTCAAAATAGAGAAGATTCATGGAATCAAATAACAAGATAGCCGTAGATAGAGTCAAAATAGTCCCAATAAGGAGAGAGTAGAACTCCATCCGTTTGTCATTTAGTACCTTGGCAAAAAATAGCTGGCTTTTTACCAAATAAGAGACCTTGTGATACAGACCTTGCTCTTTTAGAGCTGTGATGCTGTCTTGATATTGATCTAATTTCAAGGCACTATTAGCCGTAGTTCCCCATAACATCCCTGCAACAGGTCTTGTTCCAGTCGCTTGCGGCGTTAAAACTACAATAATCGGATCTTTTAGGTACTGGCGTGTCGTCTTGTACCCATCGTTATAGAGGAAGCGTTCCTGTCCTGTTTCTGTAAAAGCTAGCGTTACCTGTGGGAGGTAGTGTTTCTGACTCGTCACTTCTACACTTTCAGATGAAAAGTTTTGCAGGTAATCTGTAAATAATCCTTGATAGTAGGCAGACTGCTCTCGCAAGCTCTCAGGCAAGATCAGCCCAAACTCTCCCTCAGACAAGTTTTGCATCTTATCCATAAACTCTGAAGAAACGGTAATCTTTTCTTCTATCAGATAGCGCGGTGAGACATAGATGACATTCCCTGACGGTGTGTAGTCATTGAGACGATTGCCATCTAGGTCCACTTCTGCTCCATCTGAGAAATTGTCAACATTGCTCATAATATAAAAAGAGTCTGTATTGGCTAACCGTTCTTCAGTAAATGTCTGCCACTCACGATTATCCTTACGCATTCCTTCTTCATCGGCAAATGCACTAGACCAACCAAAGGATAGACGGTAACGGTCTGAGGACTGGCTCCATTTATCGCTAGCTCTCTCCATTTCCTGCATTTCACGGTAGTGGGGTAGGAGAGCAGTCGCACTCGAGCCGACCACCAGCACGGCCAAGAGTTGCCCCACCATCATCAATGTCATCATACGTTTGAGAGGGAGTTTCCCTTTCAATAGATCCACCAGACTATTTTCTTGTAAACCAAGTAGATACACGATACTTAATAAGGTAGAAATCCCTACCAAGGCCAATCCATAAAGCAAAAGACCAATGATGACCAGTTGTACCGTTGCCATAAACAAGGCACCTTGATACCAGAGAATCCCCAATCCCAAAAGACTGGATACCAGCACTGAGCAGATAAGCTGTCTCACATCTTCTAACACTGGTCTGAGAGCCACCCCAAACAAGCTCTCACCAGCTATTAAGCGAATCCCTGCTTGACGAAGGGACTTGATCCGATAAATCAGGGTCAGACTCATAAAGGTCAGCAGAAAAATAGCTAGACTCAGTAGCCCCATAGGGGTGGCCGCCAATAATAAGACTATCGAAAATGGATCTTCTCCATTCGAAACAAAGCCTTGATAACCAAGTTCTTTCAAGGTGGTCTGTAAACTCACTCCATCCAAACTTCCTGACACAATCAAGTAAGACCCTAATAAATCACTCGTTTCTGAACTCTCCTTGGAGGAAATGGTCAGACCTTCTGGAAGCTCTCCCTCACCATAAGTGGCATAGATAAAGCGTGTTTCTCCAGCTTCATTTGGCTCAACAATCCGACGGGCGATGAGACTATTATGCTCTACCGCCAAGTGACTCAAAGCCTCTGTCACCTCTTCGCGACTAGCTACTGGTTGATTTATCACCATTCCTGTCACATCAACAGAAGGATAGTTACCAAATAAAATCTCTTCTCGATGGTCAACGGAAGTTATCACCATATAAAGCGATACCAATACCATTGAAATCAAAATAAATAAACGTTTCATCATTTCCTCCAAAAAGTTACTTGGTCACTTAGTGAGAAGGTGACCAAGTAAAGCTAAACAATAGGGCTATACCATTCTAAACATTATAGTAGAATGCAACTTTCTCTCCCCAAGAAGTACGAATCCATGCACGAGAAGTCCCTCCAGCACCAGCATATCCCTTATCAGATGAACCAGTTTTTCTACTAACAACTGTTGAGCTATGATATTCTGAAGAGTGATAGTAGTTTGAGTAAGCACCTCCGTCACCTGAACCATACGTCCAGACACCACCATCTGGATACTTAACCGCGGCCGATACTACTGCTACACTTCCACCTAATGTTGCTGCAATGCTCGCTACAAGGGCTAATTTTTTAACTGTTTGTTTCATATTGATACTCCTCTATTTTTTATTTTATCATAAATATTTATTATATATTGTCCATTTTCTATTCAAGTAAAACTAAGTCCTGGATCATAGACCTTTTCAAAGCAACACCTCATGGTATCCTCTCCTTATTTTTCTAATTTAGTCTATCAAGTTGTATTTATTATATGTTATGAATAAATTTTTTGAGACTAAGTAGACATAACTAAATTTTATTTAAACCACCAAGTAACTAAATAAAATAAACTAAAAAAGTTCATACTGTAATCTCCTTTCACATTTTTATTAATTATAAATTATTCTTAAATAAACTCAAAGGACATCAATGTCCTTAAAATAGAACCATTTCGTGTCATTTTTAGCTTATATATAAAAAACAGTCCTAAAGACGAACTTTAGAACTATTTCAATACTAGAACAAGGACATTTTTGTCACTGATTCACTATGTTTATAAATATTTTTTTAAATCTTCTTGCCATTGTTTCTCCAACATAGTAACTAAATAAGAATTTTCTATTATATCAGCAAATAGCTTCGATTTCTGATAGAACTGTTCGGCAGAAACATAATCATTGTTTATTATTAGAGATAATTTCCACTCCAACATTAATATAATTGGTTTCTTCTGAAAATCTTGTGTTTTTTCCATTATATGATTAAGGCTAAAGATATAAGCTCCGAGTGAATCATAAGACGACAAATTATCCAAACAGGCTAGACCCGAAAACAAAGTGTTACTTAAAGCAAACAGATATTCTGGTGCAATTAATTCTACATGATTTGTCAAACGAACTAAAAACGAATGAATTCTGTTAATTTCTTCAATCTGATTTTGACCTTGTTTTATCTTTGTAAGCACTATAGCAAAATATAAGTTGATAACTTCTAATTCATTTATCAAAAACAATTCCTTATCATAAATTGTTTTAAAATAATCGTCCAGTACGGTTTCCCCATATTCTGGTCGTCCGCTTCGAATAACATCTATCGTTGCTCTAGTAGCTTCAAACCATATTTTTTCCTCATTAGGAAGTTGCTCATAAAATAAATCCTCTATCTCTTCCAAACACGCTTCCTTCTTATCATACTCCTCTTCTTTACCATAGATTGGTTCACGTAAAATTTGGTATTTCAATTCTAAATAAGCAGGAGGAAGAGCTGAAAAATCCGGCATAAGGCTATAAGCTGGAACTCCTAGCCGGCGAGCAATATAGTCTAACTTGGGCAAACTTGGTTGCGAAGCTCCACTTTCAATTCGCGACAGTTGACGAACTGTCAGTTCTTGCTCATCTCCACAAAAATCTGGACGACTAATTCCTTTTTCTATCCGAATCTCTTTAATTTTTTGACCAATTAACATTAGACGCCTCCTCTTCTACCTGCTTCGAAAAATACTGTGAAACTTAAAAAATTGTAACGGCTACATCTTTCCTACTCATAAGATTTCATAGCTTCTTCCACTTCCGCCAAGGTGACCCCAAACAACTCTAGGCGTTTGAGGAGTTGCTTGCCGTTGGAATAGCCGATTCGGAGAGCCTCTCCTAGATATTCTCTGCGCTTACGGCTGTCTGACCCTGCTAGAAAACCAAGGCGAATCAAGTCGCTACGACTGATGTCAAACTGACTCTCATGTTCAAATTGTTCTGTCACCTGAGCTAGAGCCGTTTTCAAATCTTCATAGCTGGCATGCTCAATTCCCAGAGAACGCCCCTTGGTTTTGGACTTGGGAACAGCTTCATCTCGTTTGAGGAAGGCATGCTGAACCGTTGGAATGGCCGTCATGATCATGCGCCGAATCCGCTCCCCATTAAAATCTGGGTCTGTAAAGACAATGACTCCATGACGTTGGTGCAAGCGCTGAATCCGCTCTATATCCTGATCATTGATGGCAGAACCTCGGGTCTCATAGGTCTCTACATCGAAGTAACGTTTGAGATTGGCCGTATCATCGCGCCCTTCGACCACGATAACTTGAGAAATTTTTTCTTTCATTATTTGCTATCCAATCCAAAAATTCGCTCCGCATTTGCAGTTGTTACCGCCGCTAGCTCTTCTGCCGTCATGCCACGCAAGTCAGCGATAAAGTCCACTACATAGCGAGTGTAGGCTGTTTTATTTTCACGACCACGTTTAGGAACAGGAGCCAAGTAGGGAGCATCCGTTTCCACCAAAATCTTGTCCAAAGGTAACTCTTTAGCTGCTTCTTGGATGTCAGTTGCCTTCTTGAAAGTCACCACTCCTGAGAAGGAAATGGTCATACCAAGCTCGACAAACTTCTCTGCCCACTCAAGCGTCCCTGAAAATGAATGCATGATACCACCTCGAGGACCAACGCCCTCGCTCTTGATAATCTCATAGGTATCTTCCAACGCATCACGGGTATGAACTACAAAAGGCAAATCCAAGTCCTTAGATAACTGAATCTGACGGCGAAAAACCTGCTCCTGCACCTCTTTTGGCGCTGTCATCCAATGGTAATCCAAACCAATCTCACCCAAGGCAACTACCTTTGGATGCTTGAGCTTATCAAGCAAGTAGGCTTCAATCTCCTCCGTGTAAGTCCCCGCTTCTGTCGGATGCCAACCAATAGTCGCGTAGAGTTGGTCGTACTCATCCACCAACTCCAAAGCACGCTCAATCGTCGGTTTATCAAAACCAACAATATTCATCTGTGTCACACCCATCTCAGCAGCCAAGGTAATTTCTTCTGCCTCACGACCTGCAAATTCTTCTACATTCAAGTGTGTATGTGTATCAAAAATCATCTCTTCTAACCTCGTTTTCTATCTACTATTATAGCAAAAAAACTGACCTCTCTCCTCATCTGTACAAAATATTCTAAAATCCATCGTCCTCTCTTGACGCTATTTTCCCAAAGCAGTATAATAGCACTTATTGAAATTTTCAGAAAAGGAAAATACCATGTTTACAAAATTAAAACAGACTTTTATCGGTCGTCCTCTTAAATCCTTAACAGAAGGCGAGGGAGGTCTGCTGGGAAAAATGCAGGCCTTGGCCATGTTGTCAAGCGACGCTCTATCTTCCATTGCCTATGGGCCTGAGCAAGTAGTCCTCGTCTTGGCTAGTCTCTCTCCTCTTGCGATATGGTGGAGCCTCCCTATCGGTATTTTTGTCCTCTTACTCCTCGCTAGTTTGACCATTTCCTATCGTCAAATCATCCACGCCTATCCTCAAGGTGGTGGGGCTTATATGGTTACTCGGGAAAATCTCTCCCCTGAACTAGGCTTGATTGCAGGGGGCAGCCTCCTTGTTGACTATATGCTGACAGTAGCCGTATCCGTTGCGTCTGGAGCTGATGCTATTACAGCAGCCATCCCTGCCCTCCATCCCTACAATCTTCATATCTCTATTTTCCTAGTCTGCCTGCTCATGCTCTTGAATTTAAGAGGATTGAAAGAATCTGCCAGCTCTCTGATGATTCCTGTCTATCTCTTTATCATCAGTACTGTCTTTCTCTTGCTCTACGGAATCTTTCAACTAATGACAGGGTCTCTCAGCTATCAGGCAACTTCACCTATTGGGCATGCTGTACCGAGTCTGTCTATCATTCTCATTCTAAGAGCCTTTACCAGTGGTTCTGCCTCTCTGACAGGGGTTGAAGCTATTTCAAATGCCGTTCCCTTTTTCAAGACTCCAAAAGAAAAGAATGCCGCTCAGACCTTGACCATCATGTCATTGATTTTAGGTTTTCTTTTTGCAGGCATTACCTTCCTAAACTACTGGATGGGGATTATGCCTCAACACGGAGAAACTATCCTCTCACAGATGGCTCAAGGCATCCTTGGTAATTCCTTCTTAGGTCACCTTGGCTATTATATCTTCCAATTCTCCACAGCCTTGATTTTAGCCGTAGCTGCAAATACTGGCTTTTCAGCCTTCCCTATGCTGGCTTACAATATGGCTAAAAACAAATACATGCCCCATCTCTTTATGGAAAAAGGAGACCGCCTAGGCTACTCTAATGGAATTTTAACTCTGGCTTTTGGGGCTATGATTCTTCTTCTCATTTTTAATGGCAATACCGAACGTTTGATTCCCCTTTATACTATCGGGGTCTTCGTTCCCTTTGCCCTTTCTCAGACTGGGATGATTCGCCATTGGAAAAAAGAAAAAGGGGCAAATTTCTTAAAACCTGCCCTTGCCAATATCCTTGGAGCTATCATTTGCTACGCGATTGTACTAATCCTGCTCTTTTTCCGTCTCAGTGATATCTGGCCTTTCTTCCCGATTATTCTCGTACTCACCCTACTCTTCTTGGCAATTCACAGTCATTACCAAAAAGTAGCCCAACAACTGCGACTCTATGAAGGAATCCAAAAACGCACCTACGATGGCAATCTGGTTCTGGTCCTAGTAGGAAATGTCACCCGAGTCAGTGTCGGAGCCATTAACTACGCTCAAAGTATCGGTGACGAAGTCCTAGCCATGCATATTTCTACCAAGGAAACAGCAGAAAAAGACCAAGAAATTCTCCAAGAATTTGCTGATTACTTCCCAAATATCACTCTGAAAAATATCAAGACCATCTACCGCGACATCATCACCCCTACTGTCAAGTATGTCAAACGAATCTCTGAAGATGCCCAGAAAAAGAACTATACAGTCACTGTCCTGGTACCCCAGTTTATCCCTAATAAACCTTGGCAAAATATTCTACACAATCAAATGAGCCTCAAACTCAAATACGCCCTTCGTTGGCACCAAGACGTCGTTGTCGCTAGCTACTCATATCACTTAAAAGAATAAAGAAAAGGCCCTACCAGAACCAATAAGCGTCTGGTAAGGCCTTTTTCTGAATCCAGCCACTATGCTTATACTCAATGAAAATCAAAGAGCAAACTAGGAAGCTAGCCGCAGGCTGCTCAAAGCACTGCTTTGAGGTCGTAGATGAAACTGACGAAGTCAGTAACATACCTACGGCAAGGTGAAGCTGACGTGGTTTGAAGAGATTTTCGAAGAGTATTAACTGAAAAGCGTGACTAGGAATATCATTGAATGTGGTTAGCCAAATCTTCCTGAGCTTTTTTATTTGACTCAGCTTTTTCTTTTAGCCATTTTTCATAGAGTTCTTGGTACTGTTTAGCAGTTACTGGCTCTTTTTGCAATTCAACATATTTGTAGTTGTCAGCATCTCCTTTGTGTCCAACAAATGAGAATGGGCCTGTAAACGGTACAGTCTTACGGAAGATTGGGTTAGCTCCGCCACTTTGAACCGGTAGGAAGAGGGCACTATCTGTCAACCAAGCTTGGGCTTCAGCATATTTTTCATAGCGAGCTTGAGTATCTGTGATTTCTGCGTCTGCCTGATCCAAGAGTTTCTTATAGTCAGCAAGACCAATCTTGTCCTTAACTTCCTTATCTTTCCCTTCAGACAAGCCCATGTTTTTCAACTGAGAACCTGTCTCTGGATCAAGGATAGCTAGGTAAGTCTTAGGATCTGAGTAGTCTCCACCCCATCCTGAGATGTCGATATCGTAGTCTTTTTGTTCTGCTGTATCTGCAAAGAATGTAGCTTGGTCCTTCTCATCTGGAGAAAGTTGGATAACATCGATGACCACATTCTCCTTACCAAGGGTTTCTTCCACTGTTTGTTTGAAAGAGCCAGCCTGTTGCACATCTAACTTAGCAGTCTGGTCAACTGGCATATCCAAATGAATTGGGAAGGTTACTCCCTGTGCTTGCAGACTTTCTTTGGCCTTGGCAAGCTTCTCTTTGGCCTTGTCTGGGTTCAAGAAGGCTTGCTTACCATCGTTTAGGTTAATATTTGCCCAATCTTTACCGTAGTTGACAATTTTTTCATTGACAATATCACCAAAGTTCTTTTCGCCAACTTGGACAAAGTTACTTGGTGTAACTGTGTTACGCAAGATACGGTCTGCTCCATCTTCACCATTTGTCTGTGCTGCATAAGCATGACGGTCAAAGGCAAAGTTAATGGCCTGACGAAAATCTTTATTCTGCATAGCTGCGCGTGAATCTGTCTTTTCCTTATCAGACTGTTTCATAGTTTGCTTGTAGCTTTGACGATTAACGTTGAAAAGATAATAGAAAGTAACTGAGTTTTGCGGTGTGTAGGTAATCTTGTCCTCATTTCCCTTCTTGAGTTCAGCAAAGACTGAACTTGTTGGGAAAATACGGCCATCTGTATAATTACCATCCAAGAAACCTCTAGCAATGCTGTCTTGGTCAGAACCGTCAAAGAAAGATAGTTTCACTTTCTCAATTTTGACCTTGTCCTTATCCCAGTAATTAGGGTTTTTATCAAACTCAATCAAAGATTTTGATGAGAAAGATTTAAACAAGTACGGACCATTTGACAAGATGCTTGATGGTGTCACACTTCCAAAGTCATCTCCCTTAGACTTCAAGAAGGCTTCATTTACAGGATTAAGGATACTTGCTGTTGTTTTAGAGTTCCAATAAGTCTCAGGTTGGTTGAGAGTGTATTGTAGCGTGTAATCGTCCACTGCCTTAACACCAACAGTTCCAAAATCAGATGATTTTCCTTCAACATAGTCTGCTAGACCCTTGATAGAGTCTTGTACCAAGTACAAGTTTTCAGCCTTTTTATCAGCCGCATACTTGAGACCAGTAACAAAGTCATGAGCTGTTACGTCCGCATACTCTTCTCCTTCTGAAGTGTACCATTTAGCTCCCTGACGGATCTTATAAGTGTAAGTCAAACCATCTTTTGACACTGTCCATGACTCAGCCATAGATGGGATGAGATTGCCATACTGGTCATTTTCTAACAAACCATCAATCAAGTTGGTTGTAATACTAGATGTAGAGTCTCGTGTAGAGGTAATGTAATCCAAGGTATCAGGGTTGCTGACAAAGATATAAGAATATGTCTTGTCTGCATTGCTTGATTGGGATGACCCGCATGCCGCTAGAGCTAGACCTGCTGTCAAAGCCATAGCTCCAAAAAGCATAACTTTTGATTTCTTCATGATTATTCTCCATTTTTTACAGTATGTGAAATATTATACACTATTTGAGCAAAAATATAAAGTATTTTGTACTTTTTTACAAAAATAAAAATCAGTAGACTCGAGTTCCTACTGATTTTTGATATAATTCGTTTGGATTATGCAGCCAAAACTTTGCGTCCTTTACGACGACGAGCTGCCAATACGCGACGACCGTTTTTAGTTGACATACGGTTACGGAATCCGTGTTTGCGCGCACGACGAAGTTTACTTGGTTGATAAGTACGTTTCACGATGAATACCTCCTCATAGATTTTGTATTCGTTTAGCCGGCTATAAAGTGATCAGTTACTAAACATACTTTACTATTCTATCTGATTCTTTTACTTTTGTCAATAGCTCTAGGCAAATGTTTCCAGCTTTTTCGAATGTAAGCCCTATCTACGATACTGTTTCAAGAAACGAGTCATCTTTTCTTGGATTTGGGCTAGTTCATCAACACGAGGAAGGTAAACGATACGGAAATGGTCTGGTTCCTGCCAGTTAAAGCCTCGACCATGAACCAAGAGAACCTTTTCCTGCTTCAAGAAATCAAGAACAAACTGCTCATCATCATCGATACGGTACATATTGCGGTCGATTTTAGGGAAGATATAGAGTCCAGCCTTGGGTTTAACCGCAGACAAACCTGGAATATCTTGAATGGCATTGTAAATGAAATTTCTTTGCTCGTAAATTCGTCCACCAGGAAGGAGCAATTCATCGACCGATTGGTGGCCACCTAAGGAAGTTTGTACGACTTGTTGGGCCAAAACGTTAGAGCAAAGGCGCATATTGGATAGCATATTGAGCCCTTCGATATAGCCCTTGACATGAGTCTTAGGTCCAGACAAGACCATCCAACCCACACGGAAACCAGCGATACGGTGGGATTTTGACAGACCATTCATGCTGACACAGAAAACATCTGGTGCCAGGCTCGCCACAGGCGTATGCACATGTCCATCCATGACCATGCGGTCGTAAATTTCATCCGCAAAGATAATCAAATCGTTTTGACGGGCAATCTCAATAATTTCCAGCAAGAGTTCCTTAGGATAAAGGGCTCCAGTTGGGTTGTTTGGATTGATAAGGACGATTGCCTTGGTATTAGAAGTGATTTTTGACTTGATATCGTCAATATCTGGGTACCATTCTGCAGCTTCATCACAGATATAGTGAACGGCATTTCCTCCAGCTAGGCTGACAGCCGCTGTCCAAAGGGGATAGTCTGGCATTGGCACCAAGACCTCGTCTCCATTGTCCAAAAGCCCCTGCATGGACATGACAATCAACTCACTGACACCATTTCCAAGGTAGATATCATCAATATCTACGTTTGGGAATTTCTTCAATTGGCAATACTGCATGATAGCCTTACGGGCTGAGAAAATCCCTTTGGAGTCAGAATATCCTTCACTATCACGCGCATTCATAATCAAGTCATGAATGACCTCGTCTGGCGCTGTAAAGCCAAATTCTGCTGGATTTCCTGTATTCAGACGTAAAATCTTTTCTCCGTTTGCTCGCATCCGCATGGCTTCTTCCAAAACAGGACCACGGATATCATAAGCAACATGCTCTAACTTACTAGACTTGTTATATTCTTTCATCTTGTTTCCTCAATTCATCGAGATAGTAACATTATACCACTAGAAAGGGATTGCGACAAGTTTACTGAAATGTGTTATTAAAATCCTACAGAATAAAAACCTCGCTAAAAGCGAGGTCAAGACAGGGGAGATAGCAGGTATTTTGCGAAAGTCACATCACATACCAAAAGATAAACCTAGAAAAAGCAAGCCTAAAAAGGAGTCATAAAGAAGATTGAACATGAGAAAAAGTCCCCATATCATCAAGTAATCCCAACGCCCACTTCGTTTTGCAACCAGGAATAATAGAAAATGGTAGAGTAGGTGAAAGACTAAAAAGCCAACAAAACCTGGATAGAGAAGCGGTACCAGACTCTCTAATTGCCAGATCATGATAACTTCTAGCAAGACTGAAACTAGGATGATGCCATAATAAAGGAAATTTGATTTTTTTGTTTCTTGAAAAGAGTGCTTCGTCATTCTCCCTCCCTTCACTTCTTTCCTGCTATCCTTTCTTTTATTTTATCATATATTTATATAGATTTTAATCGCTAACATTCTTTTGAAAAATACTTTTTTTGCTTTACTTCTATAGTGAAAAGGTTTACAATTATAGTAAGAAAATTTCAGGAGGTTTCATTATGGCACAACGTTACCAAAATATCATGGTCGCAATCGATGGTTCTAAAGAAGCAGACTTGGCTTTTGTCAAGGGAGTTCATTCTGCTCTACGAAACGACGCTAAACTCACCATCGCACATGTCATTGACACACGCGCTCTCCAAAGCGTATCCACCTTTGATGCTGAAGTTTATGAAGAACTCCAAGTCGACGCTGAAAGTCTGATGAAAGAGTACGAAAAACGTGCTAAAGATGCTGGTGTGGCAGATGTTCATATCGTCATTGAAATGGGAAATCCAAAGACCCTACTGGCACGTACTATTCCCGATGCTGAGGAAGTGGACCTCATCCTCGTTGGCGCAACTGGTCTCAACGCCTTTGAACGCCTCTTGGTCGGTTCTTCATCTGAATACATCCTCCGCCATGCTAAGGTTGATTTGCTGGTTGTGAGAGAACAAGAAAAAACCTTATAATCATCAAGAAAAGGAGCCCCCAGCTCCTTTTTATTTACTTTTTGTTTACTGTTTATTTCTCTCTTTATGGCGTTCATAAGCCTTGAGCTGACGCTGCAGTTCCTTTTTAATAGCAGGTTCTGGAGCATATTTTTCTTCCCAATCATCTGGCTTTAAGATTTTGTGGGTCACTGGATCAAAATGAGCCTTGCCATCTGGAAAAATTTTCCCCATATTGGCCTGATGGACGATATCAAAAATACGTTCTGGGTCCACCCCCATCAAAACAAAACTACCATAGGTAAAGTAAAGCGTATCAATCAAGGCATCCACCTGCCCGACCAAATCTTGCTGGGCAGGTGTCTTCTTGGCTACTTTCTCTGCTGCCTTATCAAGAGCCTGATGAAGTTGCGATAGAGCTTGACCAAAGTCCTCTTCAGAAGGACTGGCAGCTCGAACAAACTCTACCAATTCTTCTATTTTAAAGCCAGACCTGTGGGTTGCACCTTCTAAATCCCAAGCTCGAGGTTCTTCTTGGGTCCGTTCATCCATCATGTGGTGGAAGGTCTTGACCTTATTGAAATGATAGTCACGGCTGACAAAGACTTTTTCTGAGGCCAGAACACCAAAATGTTCCAGGGCCTTGTGGATTCCATCTTGCTGATTGCTGGTAGTGATGTGCTTGGCAACTTCCTTGACGCTGCTACTACCATTTCCCATAGCGACAGACATACCGACACCCGCCAGCATTTCTAGGTCGTTATCCGAGTCACCAAAGGCCATGACTTGGTTGAGATCAAAACCATATTCTTTCCCAACTCGTCGAATGCCTTCCAATTTAGAGTTTCCTTGATTGATGACATCTGCTGCAAAAGGATTGCTACGTGTCAATTTCAAGTCTTCAAAATCAGCTGCTGCCTTCTCAGATTCTTCTGGCGTCATCAGCATCAAGACTTGGTAGATAGGCTGATTCATTAGATCAAGCAGGTCTTCTTCCTTTTGGGGAACAACCTTGCTGACCATACGATTAAAGGAATAACTCACTGTCCGAGTTAAAACAGAGGGAACGAAGCGACTGATTCGTTGGGAAAAAGAACCCAGACCAAAGGACATGATTTTAGAACCCAGCATAGCATCCTTGGTCCCTAGGGCAATCTCCTTGCCCTCTTTTTTAGCATACGTAATGAGCTGGCGCAAATGTAACTTGGAAATTGGGCTCGTGAACAAGACTCTGTCTTTAGTAAAGATATACTGGCCATTGTAGGTTACCGCAAAGTCCAGATCCAAATCGTCCATCAATTCCTTAACAAAAAAAGGTCCTCGCCCTGTCGCTACACCAACTAGCACCCCTTGTTCTTTGACAATCTTAATCGCGTCCTTAGTGGATTTCAAAACACTCTTGCGATCGTTAACCAAGGTTCCATCGATATCAAAAAAAACAGCTTTGACTTCCATCCTATCCCAATCTCCCCTTTTGTGATACAATGATTATACCACATTTCAGAAAGAGTGAGTAAATCATGCCTAAGAAAATCCTTGTTTTACATACGGGTGGAACTATTTCCATGCAAGCCGATGCTTCTGGCGCTGTTGTGACGAGTTCAGATAATCCCATGAACCATGTGTCCAATCCTCTTGAAGGAATCCAAGTCCACGCCTTGGACTTTTTTAACCTGCCAAGCCCCCATATCAAACCCAAGCATATGCTGGCCCTCTACCAAAAAATCAAAGATGAAGCAGATAACTACGATGGAGTGGTGATCACACACGGGACCGATACTTTAGAGGAAACAGCCTATTTCCTTGATACCATGGAAGTCCCCCACATGCCTATCATACTAACAGGGGCCATGCGCAGCTCCAACGAACTCGGAAGTGACGGTGTTTATAATTATCTGAGTGCTTTACGAGTGGCTAGCGATGACAGGGCTGCTGACAAAGGAGTTTTGGTCGTTATGAACGATGAAATCCATGCTGCCAAATATGTCACCAAAACACATACGACCAACGTCGGCACCTTCCAGACCCCAACACATGGGCCACTTGGTCTGATTACGAAGCGGGAAATCCTCTACTTCAAAACAGCTGAACCTCGTGTTCGCTTTGACCTTGATCACATACAAGGATTGGTCCCTATCATCTCGGCTTATGCTGGTATGACAGATGAGCTGATTGATATGCTGGATTTGGAACAATTGGACGGTTTGATTATCCAAGCCTTCGGGGCTGGTAATGTTCCCAAAGAAACGGCTCAAAAATTAGAAAGCCTTCTGCAACAAGGAATCCCAGTCGCCCTTGTTTCACGATGCTTTAACGGTATTGCAGAACCTGTTTATGCCTACCAAGGTGGGGGCGTGCAGTTGCAAAAGGCAGGTGTCTTCTTTGTTAAAGAACTCAATGCCCAAAAAGCCCGCTTGAAACTCCTCATTGCCCTCAATGCCGGACTAACAGGACAGGCTTTGAAAGACTATATGGAAGGGTAAGTCTCTTCTCCAGAAAGCAAAATCAGGAAATCTGCACGATTCCCTGATTTTTTCTATTTACGTTTTCGTGTTGAGCGACGTTCTGTCAAACCATGAGGTAAGAGAACTTCACGTTCTTCCAACTCTTCCTTGTGCATAATCTTAGTCAACATACGCATACTAATGGCGCCAAGGTCATAAAGAGGTTGGGCAATAGTGGTCAAGTTTGGACGGGTAAAGCGTGAGACTTGTGAATCATCACTAGTAATGATTTCAAATTCTTCTGGTACTGACACACCCTTATCAGCAAGGCCGTTCAAGACACCTGCTGCCAATTCATCACCTGTTACAACTGCTGCAGTTGCGTTTGATGAAATCAAGCGTTCTGCCAAGGCATAGCCATCTTCATAAGTGTATTTAGATTCAAATACCAATCCTTCGCTATAAGAAATACCTGCTTTTTTCAAGGCTTCCTTGTAGCCAACCAAACGAACCTTACCATTGATGTCATCCACTAATGGACCACTAACGAAAGCAATGCGCTCATTTTCTTTAGCGAGGTAGGTTACTGCATCAATCGTTGCTTGTTTGTAGTCAATATTGACACTTGGAAGCTGATGTTCTACATCCACAGTTCCTGCAAGAACAACTGGTGTTCGAGAACGAGAAAACTCTGAACGAATTTTTTCAGTCAAGTGGTACCCCATAAAGATGATACCATCCACTTGCTTAGAAAACAGTGTATTGACAACTGAAACTTCCTTGTCATCGTCCTCATCACTATTAGCAAGAACAATATTGTACTTGTACATTTCAGCGATATCATCAATCCCTTTGGCAAGCGTTGAGAAATAACCATTGGTAATATTGGGGATCACGACACCGACAGTGGTTGTCTTTTTACTTGCAAGACCACGTGCCACTGCATTTGGACGGTAATCCAAACGATCAATCACCTCAAGCACTTTTTTACGGGTGTTCTCTTTTACATTCTTATTGCCATTGACTACACGGCTAACTGTCGCCATTGAAACTCCTGCTTCACGGGCGACATCATAAATCGTTACTGTATCGTCTGTATTCATTCCATTTCCTTTCTATATCATACCTCACGAGACTCCAAAAAAAGAGACGGTATGAAAATTTCGTTTTCATGATTCTACTTATTCCATTTTATCACTATTTGTAAACACTTTCAAGCGTTTTTTGAAGATTATTTGAAAAAATTTCATAGGAAGCTATGTTTATGAAGAAAAAATCACCTTTTCTTGATTTTTAATCCTATTTGCTGTATGATAAGGGAAAAGAAAGGAGGCAAAGATATGGCTTTTACCAATACCCACATGCGGTCGGCTAGTTTTGGCATTGTTACCAGCTTGCCTGATGATGTCATTGACTCTTTTTGGTATATTATTGACCACTTCTTAAAAAATGTCTTTGAATTGGAAGAAGAACTCGAGTTTCAATTGCTTAATAACCAAGGAAAAATTACCTTCCACTTCTCAAGTCAACACCTCCCTACAGCCATTGATTTTGATTTTAACCATCCCTTCGACCCTCTTTATCCCCCGAGAGTCCTGGTTTTAGATATGGACGGTAGAGAAACTATCCTCCTCCCAGAAGAAAATGACCTATTTTAAAACTCTAGCCTTCAGTTACAAACGACTGAAAACTAGAGTTTTTTCTATTTTTTCAAAGCATTATACAAGTTGCGGATCGGTTTCTTTAATGTCGGATGGATAAAATGAGGCGCAATTTCCTGTAAGGACTCAAGGACAAAAAGGCGTTCCGCTATGTAAGGATGAGGCAAGATAAGGTCATCTGTATAAAGGATCTGGTCCTCCACAAAGAGCAAGTCCAAATCAATCAAACGAGGTCCCCAATACACTTCTCTCACCCGTCCCATCTCTGACTCAATGGCTAACAAGGTTTCTAACAAGACTGGGGCCGGCAACCAGGTTTCAACCTCAACCACTTGATTAGCAAAGCTATCTTGCTCCACACCACCCCAAGGATCCGTCGTCAAGACACTGGACTCTTTGAGAATATGGATACCACGAGCTCGCAGTTTGTCAATGGCTCGCTCCAAGTTTGCTTGCTTATCTCCCATGTTGCTTCCCAGAGCGATAAAGGCCCGTTGCTTACGACGATGAATGGTTACTGAGCAAGTATCCAGTGGCAAATGCACCGGTGCCCAAGGTTTTTTCAGTTCCAACTTCATTTCTTGGACAAGAGGATAAGCCTCAAAGGTACGTTCTACCAGTTTATAAGCTACCGTTTCAATTAAATCTTCACTCGTTTCCTGAAACCATGCCGTCCACTGCTGGCACAATTCTCCGTAATGGACAGAGGCCGTCAAATCCAAGTCTGTAGCCGCCTTGGTCATATCATAAGATAAGATGGCTGAAACGATAAATTTTTGCCCCAATTCCTTCTCACTAGTAAAAAGACCATGATAAGCAAAAATTTCCAAATCCTTAATCTGCAGTTGATCCATAATGATTCCTTTCTAGAAA
Organism: Streptococcus pseudopneumoniae; assembly: GCF_001076775.1. Taxonomy (GTDB): domain Bacteria; phylum Bacillota; class Bacilli; order Lactobacillales; family Streptococcaceae; genus Streptococcus; species Streptococcus pseudopneumoniae_G. The sequence goes on along the minus strand of NZ_JVGV01000018.1, from coordinate 33,217 downwards.
AATCCGCTTCAAGCGGATTCTTTTTATACTCAAAGTGCAAACTAGTAAGCTAGCCGCAGGTTGCTCAAAACACTGTTTTGAGGTTGCAGATGGAAGCTGACGTGGTTTGAATTTGATTTTCGAAGAGTATTATAGCCCCATTAAACGATAAGCCTGATCTCGAAGGTCCTTATCTGTTTCAAATAGACCACGAGCTACTGTCGTCAAGGTTGCAGTGCCTGGTTTTCTGACACCACGCATGCTCATACACATATGTTCTGCCTCAATGACAACAAAGGCTCCTTTAGCACCTAGATAGTCCATCAAGGCATCGGCCACTTCGATATTCAAACGTTCTTGAATTTGTGGTTTTTTCGAATAAACTTCAACCGTACGGGCTAGCTTAGACAAACCTGCCACACGACCATCTGGAATGTAGGCAATATGCGCTCTCCCATAAAATGGTAGAAAGTGGTGCTCACACATGGTATGGAAAAAGATATCCTTTTCTACCACCATATTATCGTCAAGAATCTCAAAGGATTTTGACAAATGTTCCTCCGCTGTTTGACCAAGCCCTGAAAAAATCTCTTGGTACATACGAGCCACACGAGCAGGTGTTTCCTGCAAGCCTTCGCGGTTAGCGTCCTCTCCTACAGCCTCGATAATCATTTTTACAGCTGCTTCAATCTTTTGTTTATCCATTCTCTTTTTTCCTCTCCATCAGATAGGCTCTCACTTGGCTCAAGAAATACAAGGAACCCGTGACAATCCTAACTGTTTTTTTCTCTTCTTTTTTATCTGTCAATTTCTGCTCTAGAAAATCCTGCCAACCTTGGTAGCTGAGATTTCTAGACTTAGCTGCCTCTTTCAGCACGCTTTCATCAGTCGCCCGACTATCGTCAAAATGTGTTAGAGTAAGCTCGGTATCTGGCATGGCCCCAAGCAAATCCAACATATCCTCCAAGGCCTTAGTTTTGATACAAGTAAAGAGGATTTCCTTACGATAATCCGCAAAGCGTTCTTGCAAGGTTGCTAATAAAGCTTTGATAGCATGGGGATTGTGGGCCCCATCCAAGATCATCGAGGGGTTCCTTGACACGATTTCCAAACGCCCTGGCCAACTTGTTTCTTCCAAGGCTTGAGCAAGCAAGTGATTGCTTGCTAGTTCTCGACCATCTTCTTTACAAAAAGCATCAAGTAAAGCTATGGCCATCCCAGCATTCTCTATCTGGTGCAAGCCAAGCAAGCCAGTCTGGAAGCGACCTTGTCTGAGAGAACTAGTATAGTCAAAGACTTCACCCGTTACCACACTCTCTTGATGACTAACTTGATAATCTTTCCCATAGGCAAGTCTCGGCGCAGCTTTCCCTTCCGCAATGCGGTCAATCACAGCCAAGGCTTCTGGAGCGATACGACCTGTCACCAAGGGAATTCCTCGTTTGATAATACCAGCTTTCTGCTCTGCTATGGCTTCCAAGGTGTCACCAAGTAGGGCCACATGGTCCAGTCCAATGGTCGTAATTCCTGTTAAAATTGGCTGGCAAACATTGGTACTATCCAAAAGCCCACCCATGCCCACTTCCATGATGGCCACATCTACTTGCTCTGAGGCAAAGTAGTCATAGGCCAAAGCTGTGATAATCTCAAACTCAGTTGTCCCCTGCAAATTAGCAGCCGATTCCCCTTCCAGCAACGACTGATAGTCTGCCATGAGGGCTTCTAGTCTAGCTTCTGGGATGGATTCCCCGTTGATGCTAATCTGGTCTGAGTAATGAATGAGATAGGGCGAACTGAACACGCCTACTCTCAGACCTAGCTTTACGAGCATATTTTTCAAAAAAGCAATGGTCGAACCCTTGCCATTGGTCCCTCCGATATGGATGACCTTGAGTTTGAGATGGGGATTGCCACGCAAAGCTAATAGTTCCACCATTCGTTCCAAGCCAAAATGCGGTTGGTCCGTCCGGTAGTTGGCAATCCACTGATTGTTTTGAATCTCTTTCATCTTATTTATATTGTTTTAAATCTAGATTTTCCGCTTCATCAGCCAGACGAATAGCGGAGGCAATTTCAACTGCCATCCTGTGACTAGCTACATCATGCACGCGCACCACTTCTACTCCCTGCCTCGCAGCGATACTGGTTACCTGAGCCGAAGCCGTATCTCGATTGCGGAAACCAAGTTCTGTCTCAGGATTGACTTCAAAACCATTTTCTTCAAGGATGTTGATGACAAACCGCTTGCGCGACACTCCAAGAAAGATTGGATAGCCCTTCTGATGGAGTTTATCCAGGTCCCGTAAAAGAAGCAAATTTTCTTTCTTGGTCAGACCAAAGCCGATCCCTGGATCCAACAGGATATTTTCTTGTGCGATTCCAGCTTGATTCGCTCTCGCTAAGGCTCTGTCAAAGAAAGCCTCCATCAAGTCTTCGATTGGCAATATTTCAAAGTCAGCTAACTCTTCCTCTGTAAAAGCTTGTCCAAAACCAAAATGAGGAAATATAAGCGAGCTAGGGTGCTGAGGTCGCGCCATGACTGGATTAAACATAATGACCACTTTCGCTCTCGCTTCAGCTACCACATGGGCCATTTTTTCATCACCCATGAGACCAGTGATATCATTGACTAGATTAGCACCAGCAGCCAAAGCAGCCTCTGCCACTTGACTTTTCCAAGTATCAATAGAGATGAGGGCATCACTTTCCTTGCGAATAGCTTTGATCACTGGAACAACACGCTGGATTTCCTCTTCTATCTCAACATAGCTACTTCCCGGCCGAGTTGATTCTCCACCGATATCGAGCATGCTGGCTCCTTCTGCTATCAATTTACGAGCCTGCTGGAGCGCCTGCTCAAGAGCAAAAAATTGGCCACCATCCGAAAAGGAATCTGGGGTTACATTGATAATTCCACAAATAGCTGTCTTTGCATGATTGGCTTTAGTTGACATATCGGTCACTCCCTCAAGGCTTTTCACCATATTATTTCTCTATTTTACCATAAAAAGAAAAAGATGGACACGATTGCATTCATCTTTTTCCCAGTAGAAACAAGTAAGCAATTGTCAAAAATCTTAAACAGAGATCCCTAATGTCCGACTCAAAATCACCACGAGAGCCAACAAACAGAAAAAAACTCCATTAACAATCATGTGAAGTAAGATAGACATTTCCAAACGTTGGGTTTTATAAACTGTCCAAGTTAGCACAGTTGACATTCCTCCATAGATAAGAAGAGAAGGTAGATTTGTCGGTAAATGAAGCAAGGCAAAGATAATAGCACCGACTATATAACCCACATTTTCTTTACCACGAAAGAGTTTTTTAGGGATCACTCCTCGACATAAAATCTCCTCACAAATAGGAGCTATTAGAACCAGTAAGAAAAAACTGGAAATTAAGGAACTATTCTGGACCAAATCATTAATATTTGATTGATTGCTGGTTGTTGTTTCATTCATCAAATGCAGTAAGACCACACCAAGAATATTAAAGGCAAGAATCACTAGATAGCTTAAGGCCAATCTAGCCAAATCCTTAGCCTTGAAAAACGATAAACCAAAACTAGCCAACTGTGATTTTCGAGCTCCGATGATAAATATAAGTAAAACCAACAAAGATAAGGCAGATACTAATAGTCCTGATTGCAACAATGGAAATCGTCTACTTGTTAGAAAATAGGACAAAGCCAAAGGAAGCTGAGAAAAAAGAAGGGCTACTAAAAAAATAATTACCCATTTGCCCCTGTTCACTATCTCTTTCCACATACTCTTCTCCTTCATGATTTTTCCTCCTTAGTCTTAATAAACATCATTGAATATATTTGCGAGCTAATCACAATCTCCTTTGTATTCAAAAAGGGGGAAAATCCCCCTGGGTAATCCTATTATAAGGCCATGCTGATGTAGTTAAGGATAAACAAGGCATCCAAAATCCAAATCATGACATGAACATCTTTAGCTTGACCTTTGACAAGCTTAGTCAAGGTGTAAGTCAAGAAACCAACTGCAATCCCTTGAGTGATAGAGTAGCTGAATCCCATAAAGATAGATGTGAAGAAGGCAGGAACCGCTTCAGCCATATCATCCCAATGGATATTTTTCAAGCTAGCCAACATCATAATTCCAACGATAATCAAGATTGGAGCTGTAGCAGCTGTTGGTACGATAGCTAGAAGTGGGCTAAAGAAGCTTGAGATTGCAAAACAGATTGCCACAACCAAGGCTGTCAAACCTGTACGTCCACCTGCACCAATACCAGCAGCAGACTCAACATAAGTCGTTACGTTTGAAGTACCAGCGATGGCACCAATTGAAGTACCAATCAAGTCTGAATAAAGAGCCTTGTCCAACTTAGCTGATTGATGATTTTCACCGTTTGTTGCTACGATACCAACTTTTTCACCCGTACCGATCAAGGTACCAATTGTGTCAAAAATATCTGTCAACGAGAAGGCAAGAATGGCCATAAGAGTTTCAGGTAAGCGAGCTGTATCTGAAATCAAAGCTCCCAAACCTTCTGAACCAAGAGCTGCACCAAAGACTGTCTTCAAGTCTTCAAAGGCTGCACCAACATGGTTATTAGCAAAATCGATACTAGACAAATCTACCAAACCAACTGCAATAGCAAGAACAGTTGTTGTCAAGATAGAGAGAATAATTCCCCCTTTAATTCCTTTGATAACAAAGAAAATCGTAATAGCAAGTCCTGCAAGAGCCACCAAAACAGCTGGATTATTAAAGCTGACCAATCCTGGAACTGCTGAAGAGTTTGCTGCAATCGTTGCTTGAGCTTTGTCTGCCCCTTCTCCTACAACAGTATAGTTGCCTGGATCAATCGTAAATTTCAAAAGTCCAGCATTCTTAATTCCCACGTAGGCAAGGAAAACACCGATACCAGCTGAAATAGCTGAGCGAAGAGCATTTGGAATCGATTCAATGATCATTTTACGAACATTTGTCAAGGTAATAATCAATGAGATAATTCCACAGATGAAGACCATAGCTAGGGCTTCTTGCCAAGAATAACCGAGTCCAAATACAACTGTAAAGGTAAAGAAGGCATTGAGTCCCATACCTGGTGCTTGAGCATATGGCAAGTTGGCGTAGAAGGCCATCATCAGGGTACCAGCAACTGCACCGATAATCGTTGCGAGGAATACACCCTGAGCAGGCATTCCTGTTTGCGAAAGAATTTGTGGGTTTACAAAGAGAATATAGCTCATTGCAAAGAAAGTTGTTAAACCAGCGAGAACTTCTGTACGAACGTCTGTACCGTTCTCTTTTAGTTTAAATAATTTGTCCATTATCAATCTCCTTTTAATTTTTACGAACAATAATAGGATTATATCATTTATCATTCACTTTTTCAATATCTTTGTTTAATTTATTTAAGAAATTGATGGAATTTCATTTTTTGTTTGGAATCTGCTTTTCTGCCTGCTTTTTGTTATAATAGAAGACATCTTATCTGGAAAGACACTAGAAAGGTTTATATGACGAAAAAAATTATTGCACTAGACCTGGATGGAACCCTGCTCAACTCAGACAGTCAGATTTCTGACTTTACCAAAGAAACCATTAAAAAAGTTGTTGAAAAAGGCCATCAGGTTATTATTACGACAGGTCGCCCTTACCGCATGTCAAAAGATTTCTACCGTGAACTATGCTTAGACACTCCTATGATTAATTTCAACGGCTCCCTTACTCATTTACCAGACCAAGCTTGGGACTTTGAAAAGTGTTTGACTGTAGACAAAAAATATCTGCTCGATATGGTTCAACGTTCAGAAGATATTCAAGCTGATTTTATTGCTGGAGAATACCGTAAAAAATTCTACATTACAAATCCTAATGAAGAAATTGCCAATCCTAAACTATTTGGCGTAGAAGCTTTCCAGCCTGAAGATCAATTTCAGCCTGAATTGGTGACCAAGGACCCTAACTGTATTCTCTTGCAGACCAGAGCCAGTGACAAATATGCCTTGGCAAAAGAAATGAACGCCTTCTACCAGCATCAACTGTCTATCAATACCTGGGGTGGTCCGCTCAATATCCTTGAGTGTACCCCAAAAGGTGTCAATAAGGCCTTTGCTTTGGACTACTTGCTCAAGGTAATGAACCGTGATAAAAAAGATTTGATTGCCTTTGGAGACGAACACAACGATACCGAAATGCTCGCTTTTGCTGGGAAAGGTTATGCAATGAAAAATGCCAACCAAGAGCTACTCCCCTATGCGGATGAGCAAATCGCCCTGACCAATGACCAGGATGGGGTTGCCAAAACCCTACAAGACTTATTCTTATAGTCCATACTGACCAGCTTGCGAGCTGGTCTTTGTGCTCTTTTCACAGTCTCATCAACCAGTTAATCGATTGTTCTACTTTTTGCCTCCAAAACCTTGGAAAAGGCTTTCTTTTGTGATATACTTCACATATAAATACAAGAGAGCTCGTCATACTCGACTCTGTTGACACAAAATCAATCCAGTCCCGTTGTCTCTGTTCTCGGTCAATATCAAGGAGGATAGCTATGAAAGCTGTTGTTGTAAATCCAGAAAGCACTGGTGTTGCTGTTGAAGAAAAAGTACTCCGTCCACTTGAAACTGGGGAAGCACTTGTAGAAATTGAATATTGTGGTGTTTGCCACACTGACCTCCACGTTGCCCATGGTGACTTTGGTCAAGTACCAGGACGTGTTCTAGGACACGAAGGTGTTGGTATCGTTAAAGAAATTGCCCCAGATGTGAAAAGCCTTAAAGTCGGCGACCGCGTCAGCGTTGCTTGGTTCTTTGAAGGATGTGGCACTTGCGAATACTGTACAACTGGTCGCGAAACCCTTTGCCGTACAGTGAAAAATGCCGGCTACTCAGTAGATGGTGGTATGGCTGAACAATGTATCGTAACTGCAGACTATGCTGTCAAAGTTCCTGACGGACTTGATCCAGCCCAAGCCTCTTCTATCACATGTGCTGGTGTAACAACCTATAAAGCCATTAAAGAAGCCAAAGTTGAACCAGGCCAATGGGTTGTTCTTTACGGCGCTGGTGGACTTGGTAACCTAGCTGTTCAATACGCTAAAAAAGTATTCAATGCTCATGTCATCGCAGTTGATATCAATAACGACAAACTTGCCCTTGCAAAAGAAGTAGGTGCTGACATTGTGATTAACGGCCTCGAAGTTGAAGATGTACCTGGACTCATCAAGGAAAAAACTGATGGAGGAGCTCATTCAGCGGTCGTAACTGCTGTATCTAAAGTTGCCTTCAACCAGGCTGTTGACTCAGTTCGTGCTGGTGGTCGCGTCGTCGCTGTCGGCCTTCCTTCTGAAATGATGGAACTCAGCATCGTGAAAACAGTTCTAGATGGAATCCAAGTCATCGGTTCTCTTGTTGGAACTCGTAAAGACTTGGAAGAAGCCTTCCAATTCGGTGCAGAAGGTTTGGTAGTTCCAGTTGTTCAAAAACGTCCAATAGAAGATGCCGTAGCCATTTTCGACGAAATGGAAAAAGGTCAAATCCAAGGACGTATGGTACTCGACTTCACCCACTAATCTAATAAAAATCTATTTTAAAAGTTGGAATACGCTTCCAACTTTTTTATATTAAATTTTTTAATAAGGATTCAAAAAAACGTCTCCAAAACTCAATATATCAATATTTTCAGATGTAATCTTTTTAATTATTTTATGATAAATAGTTGATTTTTAGATGAAAACGGTTTATACTTAAACAGTCTTAAAGTTTTCTTAAACGAAAACTAAAACAAAAAAGGAGGAATGACAATAATGAGTATCGGAATCATTATTGCGAGCCACGGCGAATTTGCTGCGGGTATTCATCAGTCAGGATCTATGATCTTTGGTGAACAAGAAAAGGTTCAAGTTGTAACCTTTATGCCAAATGAAGGTCCTGATGATCTATACGCTAAGTTTAATAACGCTGTTGCTGCATTTGACGCAGAAGATGAGGTTCTAGTTTTGGCTGACCTTTGGAGTGGATCTCCATTTAACCAAGCTAGTCGCGTGATGGGAGAAAATCCTGAACGTAAGTTTGCCATCATCACAGGACTTAATTTACCGATGTTGATTCAAGCCTACACAGAGCGCCTCATGGACGCTACTGCAGGTGTAGAAAAAGTCGCTGCTAATATTATTAAAGAAGCCAAAGATGGCATCAAAGCTCTTCCAGAAGAGCTAAACCCAGTTGAGGAAGTAGCAAGCGCTGCAGATGCTCCAGTTGCCCAAGCTGCTATCCCAGAAGGAACTGTTATCGGTGATGGAAAACTCAAGATTAACCTTGCCCGTCTAGACACTCGTTTACTTCACGGTCAGGTTGCAACTGCTTGGACTCCAGACTCAAAAGCAGATCGTATCATCGTTGCTTCAGATAACGTAGCTAAAGACGAATTACGTAAAGAATTGATTAAACAAGCAGCTCCAGGTAAAGTGAAAGCAAACGTTGTTCCTATCCAAAAACTAATCGACGTTGCAAAAGATCCTCGCTTCGGAGAAACACATGCCCTTATCTTGTTTGAAACACCTCAAGATGCTCTTCGTGCTATCGAAGGTGGTGTGCCAATCAAAACTCTTAATGTTGGATCAATGGCTCACTCAACTGGTAAAACAATGGTTAACAACGTTTTGTCTATGGACAAAGAAGACGTTGCTACATTTGAAAAAATGCGTGACCTCGGTGTTGAATTTGACGTACGTAAAGTACCAAATGACACCAAAAAAGATTTGTTTGACTTGATTAACAAAGCAAACGTGCAATAATCGATATTATGAAAGGATTTTAAAGATGTCTATTATTTCTATGGTTTTAGTAGTCGTTGTAGCCTTCCTAGCAGGTCTTGAAGGTATCCTCGACCAGTTCCAATTCCATCAACCAATCGTAGCTTGTACCCTTATCGGTCTTGTTACCGGTAACCTTGAAGCAGGGATTATCCTTGGTGGTTCTCTTCAAATGATCGCCCTTGGTTGGGCAAACATCGGAGCTGCTGTAGCTCCTGACGCTGCTCTTGCTTCTGTTGCTGCTGCCATTATCATGGTTCTTGGTGGCGACTTTACTAAGACAGGTATCGGTGTTGCCCAAGCGGTTGCTATCCCTCTTGCAGTTGCTGGTCTATTCTTGACTATGATTGTCCGTACACTCTCTGTCGGATTAGTTCACACTGCTGATGCTTCTGCTAAAAAAGGTGACTTCAAAGCAGTTGAACGTGCTCACTTTGTCGCACTTCTTCTTCAAGGTCTTCGTATTGCAGTCCCTGCAGCACTCCTTCTAATGGTACCAACTGAAACAGTACAAAGCATTCTAAATACTATGCCTGATTGGCTCAAAGATGGTATGGCTATCGGTGGTGGTATGGTCGTTGCCGTTGGTTACGCTATGGTTATCAACATGATGGCAACTCGTGAAGTATGGCCATTCTTCGCTATTGGTTTCGTGCTTGCTGCCGTGTCAGATATTACTCTAATCGGATTTGGTGCTATCGGTGTTGCTATCGCTCTTATCTACCTTCACCTTTCTAAAACTGGTGGAAATGGTGGCGGAGGAGCCGCAACTTCTAACGACCCAATCGGCGATATCCTAGAAGACTACTAAAATAAGAAAGGACTGAAAACATCATGACTGAAAAACTTCAATTAACTAAATCAGATCGTAAAAAAGTTTGGTGGCGTTCAACTTTCTTACAAGGTTCTTGGAACTATGAACGTATGCAAAACTTGGGTTGGGCTTACTCATTAATTCCAGCTCTTAAAAAACTCTACACTAAAAAAGAAGATCAAATCGCTGCTCTTGAACGCCATCTTGAGTTCTTCAACACTCACCCATACGTAGCCGCTCCAATCATGGGGGTTACTCTTGCACTTGAAGAAGAACGTGCTAACGGTGTTGAAATTGATGACGCTGCTATCCAAGGGGTTAAAATCGGTATGATGGGACCTCTTGCTGGTATCGGTGACCCAGTATTCTGGTTTACAGTACGCCCAATCCTTGGATCACTCGGTGCTTCACTTGCCCTTACTGGTAATATCTTAGGTCCAATCCTCTTCTTCGTTCTTTGGAACTTGATTCGTATGTCATTCTTATGGTATACACAAGAGATTGGATACAAGGCTGGATCAGAAATCACTAAAGATATGTCTGGCGGTATCCTTCAAGACATCACTAAAGGGGCCTCTATCCTTGGTATGTTCATTCTTGCTGTCCTTGTTCAACGTTGGGTAAATATTAAATTTGCTTTCGATGTTGCCAAAGTTCAACTAGATGAAAAAGCTTATATCCATTGGGATAAATTGCCAGAAGGATCTAAAGGTATCCAAGAAGCATTCGCACAAGTAGGACAAGGATTGTCTCAAACACCTGAAAAAGTTACTACTTTCCAACAAAACTTGGATATGTTGATCCCTGGACTATCAGGACTACTCCTTACTTTCCTTTGCATGTACTTGCTTAAGAAAAAAGTATCTCCAATCACTATTATCCTTGCACTCTTCGCAGTGGGTATTGTGGCACATGTTCTTCACATCATGTAATCAAGCAACTTAAAAGGAATCAGGTTCTAAAATCTGATTCCTTTTTTCTATACTTTTATTCAGCCAAGGCTCCCATTGGATCCCATGGTGCAAGAACAATTGGTTCTGCTTCATAGGCAGCTTGTTCCTCTGCTGTCAGCAATTCTTTGCGGACAACAATCTGGTAAGTGTATTCGTCCATCCAAGCGTCTGAGGCAACAAAGTAACCATCTGTACCTACCTTGTCTCCCCATGAGTTTTCAACCTTCCACTTGGTTGACTTGCCATTTTCTTCCAAATCAACACCTGTCAAGACCATGGCGTGGGTCATCAAGCTCTCGCTGTAGTCCAGACGTCCAGCCTTATCTTGAGTGAGTTTAATGTCCATGCTTGATTCAAAGTCATAAACATCTGTCGCAAGGATTCCAGCTTTACGGTTGCTGAGCTGACCGACATCAGAACCAAACCAAACAGTCTCACCTGCTTGCATTTGGGCAATTGCCAATTCTTTCAAGCGCTCCATAGGAACGTTGATATAACGAACTGCACGGCTACCAACCACATTCCCCAACATCTCAACTGTGTAAGATTTGCCGTAAGGCTTGTCAGCAGTTGGAGCATTGATAACAGAAACATAATCTTCTAGTGGAAGATTGACATATTTCTTATAAAATTCCTGTGGTGTGATACCTTTTTCACTTTGGTAGTTGTTATCTTTATCGCGATAAGCAAAGTCAAACTGACGTGGTGGAAGCCCCAATGACATGGCAAGGAAGTTAAAAATTTCTTGCAAGAGGTCTTCTTTCTTAGCTTGAACAGTCGTTTGGTCTGCGCCAGAAGCAAGCAAGTCACGCAAGATTTGAGCATCTTGACGAAGCAATTTATTAAGGATTGCATTTAGCTCACGGCTACTACTAGATGAAACAGACTCAGGGTAAACTGACTTAGGCACGACACCGTATTTCTCAAAGAGAGAAACGACCATATCCCATTGACCACCGTCTTGTTGTGGAGTTTGGAGTAGGAATTTAACCTTACGACTCGTCAAGTCTTGGTCTGCAGTCGCAATCACTTGCTCCAAGAACCAGTTTGATTTCTCATACTTGTCCCAGAAGAAAGTGTGGGCCTGTGACAACTCAAAATTCTCCAGTTTGTATTGTGAGATGAGCTTGTGGCGGAAGGTGTTGAGAGCCGCAAACATCCAGCAACGACCAGATGCTTTCTGGTTGGTTACCTTGTCCTTGGTCAAATCCAATGAGAAAACAGGTGTATTATCTACATGGCTTTGGCGACGTTCTAGGGCTGCAAAAATTCCATTGTGACTAGCAGCATTTTCAATCGCTTGGTATTTGACATTTGCTTCATAGTTGGCAAATAGTTTATCTGTAAATGATTCTTGAATCGCGTTCATAGATTCCTCCTTTTATTCTACAGTCTATTATAACTCTTTTCACAAAGGAAGCAACTGAAAAACATAAAAGGCAAGGACATTCTATCTCACCTTTTCGAATATAAATCAAATTAAGCAATACTTGCAAGGAGAACCTCTAATTCTTCCTTGGTCAAGCGACGCCATTCTCCTCGCTGCAAGTTCTCATCTAAAACTAGAGTTCCCATAGTAAAACGTTGCAAGTCCACCACTTCCTTGTCACAGTAGCCCACCATACGCTTGACCTGATGAAACTTCCCTTCTGCAATGGTCACACGAATTTGGCTCTGATTCTTTTCTGCATCTGTGGAAAGAATCTCCAGTCTAGCGGGCTGACAAGTAAAGTCTTTGAGCGGAATGCCCTTGGCAAATATCTCCACATCTTCTTGGGCCATAATTCCCTTGACCTGAGCCAAATAGGTCTTGTCCACATGACGCTTGGGCGAAAGAAGAGCATGGGCAAGCTTGCCGTCATTAGTCAAGAGCAAAAGACCATGCGTGTCAATATCCAAGCGCCCTACTGGGAAAACTTCCTTGCTCCGAGCCAAGTCATCCAACAAGTCCAACACCGTTCTGTGTTTAGGATCTTCAGTCGCTGAAATAACCCCTTGGGGCTTGTTCATCATGTAGTAGACAAACTCTTCATACTCCAACACTTGCCCATCAAAGCGAATCTCATCTCTTTCTTCATCAATCTGCAATTTAGCTGATTTCTCTTTTTTACCATTTACAGTCACGCGCCCAGACTTGAGCAAGTTTTTGACCTCAGTCCGACTTCCCACAGCGCAGGCAACTAAAAATTTATCTAATCTCATAGAACTATTATATCATACTCAAAAGGAGGCTGGTACAATGACCAACCTCCTTTTCGTTTCATACTCTTCAAAAATCTCTTCAAACCATGTCAACGTCGCCTTGCCGTATATATGTTACTGACTTCGTCAGTTCTATCTGCAACCTCAAAACAGTGTTTTGAGCTGACTTCGTCAGTTCTATCTACAACCTCAAAACAGTGTTTTGAGCTGACTTCGTCAGTTCTATCTACAACCTCAAAACAGTGCTTTGAGCAACCTGCGGCTAGTTTCCTAGTTTGCTCTTTGATTTTCATTGAGTATCAGATTTAAGAAATTAACTTCCTCGTCTCCAGAAAATCGCTAAGACAATCATGGCTCCTAAAATCGCTGGGATAATAGCTGTTCCTGATAAAACTGGCCCCCAAGTTCCAAAGAGCAAATGGCCTATAAAGGCACCAATCCAACCGAGGAACATTTTTCCAAAACATCCCATGCGTTCTCCACGATTGGTCAAAGCACCTGCCAAGAGTCCCACTAGGAGACCAACAAACATACTTCCTATCATCTTGGCTCCTTAATTTACCCAATCTCCGTTACGGAAGAGCGGTACACGTGTCCCATCCTCACGGATACCATCGATATCCATTTGACTAGACCCAATCATAAAGTCCACATGAACATCTGAACGGTTAAGCCCTGCAGCTTCAAGCTCTTCTTCGCTCATCTCTGCTCCACCAATGACGCTAGTCGCATAGGCTGCACCGATAGCCAAGTGGTTTGAAGCATTCTCATCGAAAAGGGTATTAAAGAAGGTAATGCCTGACTGAGAAATTGGGCTTGGATCTGGTACCAAGGCACATTCACCCAAGGCACGCGCACCCGCATTTTCAAAGACAAGATCCTTCATGACCTGCTCTCCCTTCTCAGCAGTGATGTCAACGATTTGTCCATCCTTAAAGGTTACCTTAATACCTTCAATAATGTTTCCGTTATAGCTAAGCGGTTTTGTAGAAGTGACATAACCATCTGCGCGACGGAAGTCAGGCGCTGTGAAGACTTCCTCTGTCGGCATATTTGGCAAGAATCCTTCTCCCTGCGCATTGATAGCACCAGCTGATTCCCAAACGTGGTTCTTCGGCAAACCAAGTGTCAAATCAGTTCCTGGTGCTGTGTAATGAAGGGCTGAAAATTGTTCCTTATTAAGCATATCTGCCTTGCTCTTGAGAATAGCAGCATGCTCTTCCCAGGCCTTAACAGGATCTTCTTCGTAGACTCGGCAGGTTTTGAAGATTTGGTCCCAAAGGAGATCGACTGCTTCTTCATCGCTCGCTGCATTTGGAAAGACTTTCTTAGCCCACTCAAGTCCAGCAGCGGCTGCTACAGTCCAGCTAACCTTGTTGGATTGAGTTGCGATACGCATTGGCTTCATAGCAAGTCCCATAGCTTTAGCAGAAGCTGAAAGCTTGTCAGCATCCACTCCGTTCAAGGCACCTGGGTCAGAAGAACGAACCCCAAGACGGCTGGCCTTATTTTCCAAGAGATAGTTCATCTCAGCAATCTTGTATTCTGGCACATTGTCCAAACGCTCCATCGGCGCATGGAGGAATTTCTCACGGTTAATGACATCATCTGTCCACTGAACGATCACCTCATGTGCACCCAAAGCATAAGCTTCTTTGACGATTAAGTGAGCCAACTCACGTTGCTCCACATCGATAGAGAGAGCCAAAGTGTGACCAGGTTGCACATTGATTCCATTTGCAACCAACAATTTCGCATATTTTTCTAGATTTTCTTTAAAATTTGGTAAAACCATGTTGTTTTCTCTTTTCTATTTTTATTTTTCTTTCAAAGCAGAGAATAATCCTGCTAAAGCAATGGCACCTGACAAGAGTGCTGTTGATAGAAGAATTGTCTGATCAGCAAGTTCTAGCTGATAGTCAAAAACTTTTGAGCTGGTTTGTCTTTTACAAAATCCTTCCCTTACTAGTATATCACATATATTGGTATTTTAAAAAACAAGCTTACTGAAGCTTGTTTTAATTAGCTATTACAAAAATTTTGTACATATCTTTCCACTTCTTTTTCTATAGATTGAATCTCACCAATATCCCATCTATTTTTTTTAGAAGTTATCTTTGCCATCATCTGTAATTTTAAACTCTGACGATGGAATATCCCTTCTCTTTCCCATTGCTCTAATTTAGCCTCTGGATAGGAGTTGCCAAACCTGGAGTTCTGAATATCGGTAGTAATACAAAGGTTGCCAAAGGAATGTAAAAACTCCGCAGGTAATTGGCTCTCTCCATCATGTCCATTTGGATTCTGAGGATACCAATGCTCTATGGAGCGACGATAAGCAAATTTGAAATGATCAAAATTAATATCCTTGTACTCTTTCTCTAATTCGGCACGATTTTTCCACAAAACATAATCCACAAAGTTAAAAGCATAAACAGGAATTGCACCATATTTTTTGATACTTTTATCTTCGGTAAACAATCTTTCCTCAGCATATCTCACTGCCATTTTTTCAAGAAAATCCTTAAACTGACTAGCAAATTCTGTTTGATTTAACTCTTCAATATAGTTAAACAAGAATTGCAAGATTTCATATAACCAACGACTATCACGATTGGCAGTAAAGGTCACAGCAAACATGGATTGGAGAAGAATGATGTTTTGGTTAATTTCCGAATCCGAAAACGTATTATTAGTAAAACGTTCTTCGACTATATAATGCTCTTTAGATTTTCCATTTGGTTGATATTCATAATAAGTCCCCTTCTGTAAAAACCATTCATCCTTATTTCTACTTGAAGAGTCCATATTCGAATTTCTAACGATGTAATTATCGAAAATGTGTTTTATTCTAAGAAGAAATTCACTAAATTCAATAACCCAAGTTTTATCTTTATTTTTTATATCAAATAGTGCTAAGAGTTTCTTATCATCTAGTTGAATCTCATCAGTTTTCTTACCTTCCGCAATTGCCAATACATGGAGTAAGAATGTTGGAAAATCAATGATTGTAGTATAATCGCCAAAATCTTTTTCTACTTCTATATTTTTTTCATTTATCTTTTTTCCTAATATATCTGATAACTTTCTTCTTTCATTTTGATGAAAATCAATATCATTATAAATATTATGAAATGAATAATTTGTAAAATGCCATCCAAAAATACGTTCACGTTCTTGAAAGTCATCTGCTCTCTTCCGTCGCATCTTAAACTGACTTGCTACCGGCTTATCAAACTCTGCACAGGCATCCCAAATTCTTGCAAACTTTTGCGCCATTTCTTGATCTTCACCAAATTTAGACATCATTTGTGCCTTAAGGATTTCATGAGCCTCTAGTTGTTCTCCTCGAGAATTGAAACGTTCGAAATAAAGATTCAAATCTAAATCCTCAGGAAGTATACTCCGAAAAATGATGACCTTTTCAAAAAGATAACCAACGAAAGACTGAGGATTCAATTGGCGCTCTTCTAACACTTTTTTCAATGCGTCTCTAGCATGTCCGTAACCTCTAGTCAGCTCATTTTCATCGCCCTCTAAAATTTTTTTCTTGGAAAATAAATCTTGAATATTCTTATTTGATTTCTTCCGAGCTGGAAAGGTAAGATTGACAGCTTTCAATCTATCAAAACCAAACTCATGCTTCAAAGCTAAGGCAATCAAATTAAGGGCTGTTGTTCGTTGTTGCCCATCTATGATTTTGAAAATGTCATTCTCTTTATTAACGACTAATGTTCCAATATAGTAATTGTCTCTATTTTCTTGAACAGCATCTGCTACGTCGTTCAATAACTGCTCAATTTCATCATAAGTCCAAGCAAAATTTCTCTGATAAAGAGGGATAGCATAGGTATCTTCATTTAACAAACGATTAACTGATAAGCTTATATGTGTTTCTACCATTTATCTTTTTCCTCTTCTATAATCTTGTCCACAGTATAATTTTCAAATAGCTCTCTATCTATTTTGACCATAAAATCATTCGGAGTGACAGCATGAGATAAAAGTTGAAATAGCTTTTGAACCTCTTTTTGTCTAAACCTTCCACCAGCAGCATAGTTCCCAACTGTCGCATCATATATGGCTTTAGATTTAACTCTAGGATAGTAAGACCAAATAAACAAGGTCTCTACTATCTCCTTTGATAGCTCCTCTTTTCCAAATCTATCTGCGAAAAGCGAGCAAATATTTAGGAATATATTGTGACATTTAAGATAGCGTCCTTTTGAGCTATTGTAAATGTTTAACATACCTTCTGGGTAAGCTAAATTTTGTCCTTCCTCCTCTAACTCATTAGATATTCCTAACTGTTCATTTAAAAAATCTTTATGATTTTTAACAGTTTCATGAGCAGATTCAATATACTCAAAAAATTTACTTCCATCAATGATTGGCATAGTAATGGACATGGGGAGATTTTCAATATGACGATACAATTCTAAGTATGGAAAGTTCTGATTCAAATCAACGCCTTTAAAATCGTCAATAAAATCCTCTGTAAAACGGAGATAAGATCCATAACGCTTTTTTGTCAATCCTGTATCTCCTCGAGACCAACGTCTCATACGGAAAAGATGTTTATCAAACAACTCTTTGAGACTTAAATCTTTATCTTCTACAAATTGCTCCCACTTTTCAACAATCTTTTCATCTTCTGAATCTTCCTTGCGGAGATGATAGGCTTTGAGCAAATCATGAGGTTCTAAAGGTTTTCCACGATTATTCTGAGAATCAAATAGCTGAAAAGCCTCTGATAATCGTTTTTTGGGCATAATAATCACAGAGACAGCACAATTCTCTAATAAAAAGTTGCAAATATCTTTTGCCTCATTTTCGCTAACCAATTGAGTCAAATTTTCCCACTCGTTATAATTTTCACTCGCATGATAGCAAGATAGCTCTCCAAATTCAGCACTCAGCAGTTGATTAGCACCCTTATAATTCTCTAAATCATCTAATAAATGAAGAAACAAGGAAATAGAAATTAGCCGTTGCTGTCCATCGACAATATCTAAGTATCTATCATTTCCATCATTTTCATCATTTTCATGCAAGATAACGGAACCAATCTGATATTCCTTTTTCCCCATAGCATCTCGTAAATCATAAAAAAGATTACGGATATGTTTTCTGTTCCATTTATATGGTCTTTGATAAGAAGGAATTCGCAAATTCCCTTCTTTCAATAGTTCTCCAACCTTTTTAGAAGTAAATTGAATAGTCATTTTACCCTCATCTATATTTATCTATCATTTCTTGAGCTGTTTGCTTCATATCCTCTACTAAAATCCGAGGAGACAAAACAGTAACCGCTTCTCCTTGCCCCAGCAACCAGCGTTTAAGCCCCGGTGTATGCTGACTTTCAAACTGAAAATGAGTCCAATCGCCATTTTTCCCAACTATTTTTGCATTTGGAAATTGATCCATCACAATCGTCGGATCGTACAAGTACTCGATTTCAATACTGATTTTCTTCCCGATAAAAGCATCCACTCTCTCGTTACGAATATCACCATCTCTAAATTTATCTCGATAAGAAATAGAAGGTTTCTCTATACCACTAAAAGACCAGGACTGGATACGGTCTACTCTTAAAGTAATATAAGTAGCATGTTTCAACTGGTAAACAACCAGATAGAAATAATGATTATCATAGTAAAGAGAGACTGGCAAAACAGTCTGCCTCTTAGAAGATTCAGAATAAGGTTTTTGATAGATAATATCTAGAACCTGTTCATGCAAAATAGCTTCTGATAAATTCCAAATTTTCTCTATTCTATTTTGTTGATCCGTTAAGGGAGCATAGTTCAGCTTTTCACTGCCAATAATCTGCTCAATTTCTTTTTGGTCATCACGAGGAACTAAAACCAGCAAATTTTTTAGTAAGCTATCAATTTCTGGTCTGTTCAGTGCTCGATTTTCCAATAAAATCTTTGAAATAACGAGAATATCCTTTTTATTAAAAACTGACTTACTTGCTAAACAATACTTATTCGTCTTACGGTTATAAAGAAAATCTCCACTATAACTGGTGTTACTAGATAAAATATCACGGAGTAGCGAAAAATCTCTCTGTATAGTCTTTTCACTAACCTCAAATTCCTGAGCCAATTGCTTTTTTTCAAATGAAGTACCTAACTGTAAACGTAAAAAAATCGTTAGTAGTCTCTCTTGATCATTCATTTTCAGTCCTTCTTATTATTTTTCAAGCGATGTTAAACACGCTGTCATCCCCCACTTAAAACGCACAATTAAACGAGATTGAACATTTTTCAACTGATCTGGTTCAGAATCACCAGATAAAACAATTTGCTTATTCTTAATATGTTGAGAATTAAATAGATTAAAAAATTTTTCTTGAATCATATCATCTTTTTCTCCCAATACCTGAATATCATCTACAATTAGGAGATCAAACTCCTCACTTCTAACTTTTTGTATTTCTAGCTCATTTTCCAATAAGTTTTCGGCAGAAATGTATTTTACTCGTTTTTCTGGATTGTTCTCAAGCACCTTATTCCCAATAGCTTGAAGGAGATGTGTTTTACCTGAACCCGATTCCCCATAAATATAAAGGGGATTATATTGTAACCCTAAGTTTTCTACTACAGCTACGGCCCCTTTCTTTGCTAAATCATTACCATCTTTTTCTAGAAAATTTTTTAATTGATATTTGTTATCTAATCCTGTATTGTTCATCATTTTAACCTCTAACTTTGCACTTTATATTCAAAACGATTAAAGCAAAATAAACTAGCCCTTAGGTGATTTCAACTGTACCACTATGCCAGATTCGAAGAACTCAACTACGGATTCAGCCATATTTTTTAAGTCTTCGGGTAAGCAGTCTGAATATACAATGAAGAGTTTGTTTCTTTTCTTACTCTCTTTGAATCGCTGCATCCAGTATTCCTGTACCCTTTGATCAGCCTCTCCCAAAAATTGAACTCCATCCAGAAAAATCAAATCATACTCTGTATACCCCATTTGCAGTTTCATCCATTGACTATGTTTAGAAAAAATCAAATTATCTCTCACTCGATAATATGCAAGTGATGCTATTGGAGTAACAGGTTTTATTTTAGTTAACGTATAATAAAACAAATGCCATCTATCAGTCTCTGAAATACCGCAAATGTAAATACATTGAGAATCTTCTTTTAAGTCTATTTGTGGGAATCCGGTCCAATCATTCCCATCATCTTTCAAGCCTTTTTCAAAATTATAAATTTCCTCTTCAATTGACACATTAGAATTTAAAATTCCTTGATCCACCATATTATACTCTCTTTTCTATTATTTTTAAGAGAATTATAACAAATCAAGTGGACATATTTTGTCCACTTGATCAAAATAAGCAATTTTTTAAAACAACTCATCAAACAAACTGAGCTGGTTATCCTCTGGCATATTTCCAAGAATCCCCATTTCATCCATCTTTTCAACCAAGGTAGATGAGAGGCCACCGCGTTTGCGTAGTTCTGTTTTGGAGAGGAATTCTCCCTCTTCACGCGCTCGTACCAACTGCTTAGCAACGTTCTCTCCCAGACCATCCATTGCTACAAATGGCGGGATAAGAGTGTCGTCATCAATCAGAAATTCAGTCGCATCACTGCGGTATAGATCTAGCTTGCCAAATTTGAAACCACGTTCCCACATCTCATTTACAATCTCAAGAGTTGTATAGAGATCAATTTCCACATTAGAAGCCTGATTGTTCTTCCGTTTTTCAGAGATTTCTTCCATTCTGCGCTTGATAGCATCCAAGCCCGCCCCCATGGTCTTGATATCAAATGCCTTAGCACGGATTGAGAAGTAAGCACAGTAGTAATAAATAGGGTGGTGAACCTTAAAGTAGGCTACACGCAAGGCCATCATAACGTAGGCTGCCGCATGGGCTTTAGGGAACATGTACTTAATTTTTCCACAGGACTCGATATACCACTCTGGCACCTTATTAGCCTTCATAGCTTCGATATAGCCATTTCTTTCCTCTTCGGAAATCTTCAGCCACAAGCCCTTACGTACGCGTTCCATGATGGTAAAGGCCATCTTAGGTTCCAGACCCGCATGCATAAGGTAAACCATGATGTCGTCCCGACAACCGATAACAGTTGATAGGTCCGCTATTCCTTGTTTAATCAAATCTTGTGCATTGCCCAGCCAAACGTCGGTACCGTGGGATAGACCTGAGAGCTGAAGCAACTCCGCAAAAGTCGTCGGATGGGTTTCATCGACCATCCCACGTACAAAGTTGGTTCCAAACTCTGGAATCCCCAGCATGCCCGTAGGCGTTCCGATTTGCTCAGGTGTTACCCCTAACACATCCGTCCCAGAAAAGAGGGCCATTACGCCTTCGTCATCCATAGGAATTTCATTAGGGTCAATCCCAGACAAGTCCTGCAGTTTCCGAATCATGGTCGGATCATCATGTCCTAGTACATCGAGTTTGAGGACGTTCTCGTCGATATCATGGAAGTTAAAGTGAGTGGTCTGCCATTCAGCCGTCACATCATCCGCTGGATACTGGACAGGCGTAAAGTCGTAGACATCCATGTAGTTAGGAATAACAACGATTCCCCCTGGGTGTTGTCCTGTCGTTCGTTTGACACCAGCAGCTCCCTGGGCTAGACGTTCCACCTCTGCATCACGATAAAACTTGCCATAATCTCGCTCATAGCCCTTGACAAATCCATAAGCGGTCTTGGCAGCCACCGTACCAACCGTTCCTGCACGGAAGGCATATTCCTCACCAAAGATATCACGCACATCCAAGTGGGCGCTAGGCTGATCCTCTCCCGAAAAGTTCAAGTCAATATCGGGAACCTTATCTCCATCAAAACCAAGGAAGGTCTCAAACGGAATATCCTGCCCATTTTTGCTGAGTTTGTGACCACAGTTCGGACAGTCCTTATTGGGCATATCAAAACCTGAACCATAAGAACCATCCGTGATAAACTCACTGTACTGACACTGACCACAGACATAGTGAGGAGAGAGAGGATTGACCTCTGTAATCCCAATCATGGTCGCAACGAAACTAGATCCGACAGATCCTCGAGAACCTACCAAGTAACCCCGTTCATTGGAACGTTGCACCAGCATCTGGGAAGCCAGATAAATCACGGCAAATCCATTCCCCAGAATAGAAGTTAATTCTTTTTCAATCCGCAAATCGACAATATCTGGCAGTGGATTTCCATAAATCTCAAATGCCTTCTTATAGGTTAACTCAGCGACCGTTTCTTCAGCCTTATCGATAAAAGGCGTATACAAGTCACCCTTAACGACCTCAACGGGTTCAAAGATTTCTGCCAAAGCATTGGTGTTTTCAATAACCAACTTCCGAGCTAATTCCTCTCCCAAGAAGGCAAATTCATCCAACATCTCATTAGTCGTTCGAAAATGAGCCTTTGGAAGTGGTGCTGGTTGGGCATGTTCTCCATGACCGATAGTTCGGTTAATCATAGCCCCCTGTCCCAAACTACGGACGATAATTTCACGGTAAATCTCTTCTTCTGGTTCGATATAGTGAACATTTCCGGTAGCCAAAACGGGCTTGCCAAGGCGTTCTCCAACCTCTATCAAACTTTTGATAATGGTCTGGAGTTCTTCCATATCCTTAACCTGCTCCTTAGCAATCAAAGGAGCATAGATAGCTGGTGGCATGACCTCGATAAAGTCATAATACTTGGCTACCTCAACCGCCGCATCCACACCTTGGGAAAGGACTGCATCAAAAACTTCACCTTCAGAGCAAGCTGAACCTAAAATCAAACCTTCCCGATGGGCATCTAGAACCGTTCTCGGAATTCGTGGTACCCCTTCAAAGTACTTGGTATTAGACAATGAAACCAGCTTAAAGATATTTTTTAGCCCTACTTGATTCTTGACATAAATGGTCGCATGTTTAATCCGAGCTTTTTTATAAGAATCTGGGCTAATCAAATCAATGTTGAGTCTAGCTAAATCGGTCACACCATGTTTTTCTGCTACCTCTTTGATAAAGATGAAAAGCAGGCGACCTGTAGCTTCCGCATCGTAATTGGCCATGTGGTGATGTTCCAAAGCCACACCAAAACGCTTGGTCAAAGGTCCCAAACCATGACGTTTATACTCAGGATAGAGATTTCTAGCAAACTCCAGCGTATCAATAACTGGCTGGCTAATTTTAGGAAGACCATGACGCTCATAGTTGGCATTCATAAAGCCAACGTCAAAGGTCGCATTGTGGGCAACTAAGACCGTATCCTTGCAGAATTCTTGGAATTCTTGCAAAACTTGTTCCAGTGGTTTGGCATTTTTGACATGGTCATCTGTAATTCCAGTCAACTCAGTAGTAAAAGCTGACAAGGGATGTCCAGGATTGATAAATTCATCAAATTCAGCAATAACATTCCCCTTGTACATCTTAGAGGCCGCAACCTGAATCAAATCATTATAGATAGCTGAAAGCCCCGTCGTTTCCACGTCAAAGACCACGTAGGTCGCTTCCGACAAGTCCATCTCCACTTCGTTGTAGACGATAGGGACACGGTCCTCCACGATATTGGCTTCCATACCATAGATCAGCTGGATTCCCGCTTTCTTAGCCGCCTTATAGCCATGTGGGAAGGACTGGACATTCCCGTGGTCCGTGATGGTAACAGCCTTGTGTCCCCACTTAGCAGCTGTCGCAACGATTTCTTCAACCTCTGGTAGAGCATCCATGGTCGACATGTTAGTATGAGCATGAAACTCAACCCGGCGCTCACCTTCTGGCATCAAATCCTTCCGCTCATAGTGAACAACTTCCTGCACATCCTGCACATTCATAGTCAAATCGCGTGTGAAGTTATTCATCTCCACATTCCCACGGACTCGGAGCCAAGAGTTTTTCTTGATTAAATCAAACTTCTGAGCCTCTTCCTCGTTCTTAACCCACTTTTGCATCGAAAAACTTGAAGTGTAGTCCGTCATTTTAAAGTTGATCAAAACACGCCCTGTTCTGGTCACTTTTTGCTCCACATCAAAAACAACCCCTTCAAAGACCAAACGATTTTCCTCCGTCGTCACTTCGATCATAGGAGTAATCTCTGCCTTATCCAGCTTCGGTTTGGCTGCAGCTTTTTTCGCTTGAAAATCAAAGGCTGGTTTCTCTTCCACTGGAGGAGGTGCCATCTGTTCCAGTTGTTCCATAGCACGGAGCGCTTCCTCATTGGCCGCTTGAACAATCTGCTCATTTTCAGCATGAAAGGCCTCTTCCTGCTCTTGGGTCAGCACATCATTTTTCTCTACTTGACAATTAAAAGTTGGAAAGCCAAATTGTTCAAGTTGTTTGGCTAAATTAGGAAGGTGATTTTTCTTAAAATGTTCCTTATCAATCGCCTCAGAGCCTTCAATAAAGAGCTGACTTCCCTCCGCACGAACTTGCAAATTTTGATAAAGGGACTTAAAACCTTGACTAGCACATGGGCCTTCAGAGAAAGCCTCCCTATAGTAGGACTGCAAGAGCTGATTTGAAAATTCTTGAGACCGAGCCTTGATTTCGAAAACAGCTCTATTACCTGTCTTAGAAAATTCCTCACTCAAACCTTTCTTTAATTCTAAAAAGATTTCAATCGGTAAAATATTAGAAAATACGAAACGAAACTCCCATACCTTACTAATTTTATGAACCACAACTCGCTCAATATCGGCCTGTGCTAAAGCAGGATCCTGTCTCATTTCAGCAGGCATCCCCAGTTGATTCATCAAAATTTCAAAACTATTTGACATTCATTTTCCTCACATTATTCTTCTACTATTTTACCATATTTGGAGGTATTTTCTAAAGACAAAAGGAAGCCACTAAGTGACTTCCTTCTAGAGCGAGGACAGATTAGTCTTCACCTTTGTTTTTCTTAATAATTTCTTCTTGTACAGACTTAGGTACATCTTCGTAGTGGTCAAATACCATCATGAATGTACCACGTCCTTGAGATGCAGAACGAAGAACTGTTGCATAACCGAACATTTCAGCAAGTGGAACGTAAGCACGAACGATTTGGCTGTTACCATGTGCTTCCATACCATCTACACGTCCACGACGAGCAGTTACGTGACCCATAACATCACCAAGGTTTTCTTCTGGAACAGTGATTGTTACAAGCATCATTGGCTCAAGGATAGCTGGTTGTGCTGATTTAGCAGCTTCTTTAAGGGCAAGTGAAGCCGCAATCTTGAAGGCAGTTTCAGATGAGTCGACATCGTGGTATGAACCATCGTAAAGTTTAGCTTTAACGTCAACCATTGGGTAACCTGCAAGTACACCGTTAGCCATAGATTCTACCAAACCTTTTTCAACCGCTGGGATAAATTCACGAGGAACCACACCACCGACGATTGCGTTTTCAAATTCGAATCCTTTACCTTCTTCGTTTGGAGTAAATTCAATCCATACATCACCGAATTGACCTTTACCACCAGACTGACGTTTGAAGAATCCACGTGCTTGAGTAGAAGCGCGGAATGTTTCACGGTAAGATACTTGAGGAGCACCTACGTTCGCTTCCACTTTGAACTCACGACGCATACGGTCAACAAGGACGTCAAGGTGAAGCTCACCCATACCTGAGATAACTGTTTCACCAGTTTCAACGTTTGTTTCAACGCGGAATGTTGGATCTTCTTCAGCCAATTTTTGAAGGGCGATACCCATCTTGTCTTGGTCAGCTTTAGATTTTGGCTCAACCATCAATTGGATAACTGGTTCTGGAACGTTGATTGACTCAAGGATGATTTTAGATTTTTCATCTGTCAATGAGTCACCAGTTGTAGTATCTTTCAAACCAACGGCAGCAGCGATATCACCTGAGTAAACAGTGTCGATTTCTTGACGGCTGTTAGCGTGCATTTGAAGGATACGTCCGATACGTTCACGTTTACCTTTAGAAGTGTTCAATACGTATGAACCTGATTGAAGAACACCTGAGTAAACACGGAAGAATGTCAAACGACCTACGAATGGGTCAGTCATGATCTTGAAGGCAAGAGCTGCAAATGGCTCTTCGTCAGATGCTGGACGAGTTTCTTCAGCGTCTGTATCTGGGTTAACACCTTTGATCGCTGGAATGTCAAGTGGGCTTGGAAGGTAGTCAATAACCGCATCAAGCATCAATTGAACACCTTTGTTCTTGAAGGCAGAACCACACAATACTGGGAAGAATTCAACGTTGATAGTCGCTTTACGGATACCAGCTTTCAATTCTTCGTTAGTGATTTCTTCACCTTCGAGGTATTTCATCATCAATTCTTCGTCAGTTTCAGCAACTGCTTCGATCAATTTTTCACGATATTCTTGAGCTTGGTCAAGGTATTCAGCTGGGATGTCTTCTTCAAGGATATCTGTACCAAGGTCGTTAGTATAGATTTCAGCTTTCATCTTGATCAAGTCGATGATACCACGGAAGTCATCTTCAGAACCGATTGGCAATTGGATTGGGTGTGCATTTGCTTGAAGACGATCGTGAAGTGTGCTTACAGAGTAAAGGAAGTCAGCACCGATTTTGTCCATTTTGTTGGCAAATACGATACGTGGAACTCCGTACTCAGTCGCTTGACGCCAAACTGTTTCAGTTTGAGGCTCAACACCTGATTGTGAGTCAAGAACGGTAACCGCACCATCCAATACACGAAGAGAACGTTGTACTTCGATTGTGAAATCCACGTGTCCTGGTGTGTCGATGATGTTTACGCGGTGGTTGTTCCATTGAGCTGTTGTCGCAGCAGATGTGATAGTGATACCACGCTCTTGCTCTTGCTCCATCCAGTCCATTTGTGACGCACCTTCGTGAGTTTCACCGATTTTATGGATTTTACCAGTGTAGTAAAGAATACGCTCAGTAGTTGTTGTTTTACCAGCATCGACGTGAGCCATGATACCGATATTACGAGTTTTTTCAAGTGAAAATTCGCGTGCCATGAGGTTTGTTTCTCCTATTTATTTTTGATTTCTATTCTATTATAACACGATTTTAATAAAAACGGATAGGCAGGACCTACCCGTTCTCAATGTTTTCATGCTATTGTTGGTTTCAACTTACGAGATGGTAAGTTGAGTTGTAGCTAAAAGCTAATCGAGCTCAATTGAACCCGAGCTAAAGTTAATTAGCCGATTTGAGCCGGAACGGGATGCTGTGTGAAAAAGATAAACTTCCTTGTATTCATCGAATACTGCGTCAGTTTCCTATTTTCACCTTGCATCCTTACCGTTCCTAGCATCATGATTTTACCAACGGAAGTGTGCGAATGCACGGTTAGCTTCAGCCATACGGTGAGTGTCTTCACGTTTCTTAACAGCTGCACCAGTGTTGTTAGCAGCATCCAAGATTTCTTTTGCAAGACGGTCTTGCATTGTGTGTTCACCACGAAGACGAGCGATTGTTACCAACCAACGAAGTCCAAGTGTTGTACGACGTTCTGGACGAACTTCAACTGGGACTTGGTAGTTAGAACCACCAACACGACGTGCACGTACTTCAAGTACAGGCATGATGTTTTCCATAGCTGTTTCAAATACTTCAAGTGCATCGTTTCCAGTAGCCTCTTTGATTTGCTCAAAGGCACCGTAAACGATTGAAGCAGCTGTACCACGTTTACCATCAAGCATAACGCGGTTGATAAGACGAGTAACTAGTTGTGAATTGTAAAGCGGATCTGGCAATACGTCACGTTTTGGAGCTCTATTTTTACGACTCATTTCTCTTTATCCCCTTTCCTTATGCTTTTGGACGTTTAGTACCGTATTTAGAACGGCCTTGTTTACGATCGTTAACACCTGCAGTATCAAGTGCACCACGGACGATATGGTAACGTACCCCTGGAAGGTCTTTTACACGTCCACCACGAAGAAGCACCACACTGTGCTCTTGCAAGTTGTGTCCGATACCTGGGATGTAGGCAGTAACTTCGATAAGGTTGCTCAAACGTACACGAGCAAATTTACGAAGGGCTGAGTTAGGTTTTTTAGGTGTCATTGTTCCAACACGAGTTGCAACACCACGTTTTTGTGGTGAAGAAACGTTTGTTTGAACTTTTTTATGACTGTTGTAACCAACGTTCAAAGCTGGTGATTTAGATTTTTCTACTTTTGATTTACGCGGTTTGCGAACCAATTGGTTAATTGTAGGCATCTACATTCTCCTGTGTTTTTTTATTTTTGGTGATGATACACTTGGTGACAGCTATCATCTGTGTGTACTTTTGCAACATTTGTCAGCACGTCCCTGTACACTCTTGAGAGACCAAAAGTAAAAAGTACCGTCTATTATTGTAACAAAATTTTCCCTTGGTTGTCAAGATATTTTTCTTTTTTATTGTTAATTTTAGCTCTTTTGTAGTGCTCCCCCAAAAAAGAAAAAGGAGGAATCCCACCCTCCTAAAGTTAGTATTGTTCCATTCAATCCCATCAATTTTAGCACATAATTGTTTTCGAGATATGATAGTATCACAACCAACCAGATTCTTTCGCAATATTAGCAGCTTCTGTTCGATTACCAGCATCTAGTTTCGAAAGAATATTGGTAACATAGTTTCGGACGGTTCCATTGGATAGATAAAGTTTGTCTGCAATTTCTTGGTTAGAGAAACCCTGAGCGATTCCCTTTAAAACTGCGATTTCTTGCTCTGTTAATGGATTGGGATGCGTCATCACCACTTCCATCAATTCAGGCGAATACTCCTTGCGCCCTTCAAGGACAGTGTGCAAGGTTTGCATGAGGTCTGCAATATTTCTTTCTTTTAATACATAAGCATCTACTCCAGCCTTGACTGCACGTTCAAAATACCCAGGACGCTTGAAGGTCGTCACTACAACCACCTTTGTTTCTAGATTTTCTGCTCGTATCCACTCCAAGACTTCGAGGCCCGTCTTAACAGGCATTTCTACGTCAAGGATGGCAATATCCACAGACTCCTTTTCTAATAGTTGGATTGCTTCTTGCCCATTCTTGGCTTGAAAGACAGACTCTACATCCGGTTGAAGCGTGAGCAACTGGCACATGGCATCTCGCAACATACTTTGATCTTCTGCGACTAATACTTTCATCTATTTTCTCTCCTTATAAGGTAGTCGAACCTGAACTTCTGTCGGTTGTTTCCAACTAATTACCTTTACTTCTCCCGAAAATGGAAGAACACGATCTCGAATCGTATGGAGGTCATCTTCCTTTATAGAAGTAAAGCCACAGCCATCATCTCTCACTGTTAGAATGAGTTCTTTCTCTGTCCGTTCTAATTTTAAGTAGACTTTAGACGCTTTAGCATGTTTGATGATATTGGTCACTAATTCAAGCAAAATCATGGAAGCCGTTGACTCCAATTCCTGAGTTAAGCTAGCTGCATCTAGTTGATTAGCTATTTCCACCTCAATCCCAGCAATTTCTAACATCTTTTTCACAGTCTCTAGTTCGGATGTCAAAGTTCTAGACTTAAGATTTTCCACAATGGTTCGCACTTCACGCATTGATTCTTTGCTAATTTGCTGTATTTCTCTTAATTCCTTTTCCACCTGTGGATAAGCCTCCATCTGAAATAACTGCAAGGCTAAATCTGTCTTGACACTCAACATAGCAAAGGTATGTCCCAAGCTATCATGCAAATCTTGACCGATACGACTGCGTTCATTTTCAGCAAGCAATAGATTTATCTGGGCATTTTGCTTAGCCTGCGCTTCTTTCAAATCCTCGACAATCCGAATCCGAACCAATCCAAAAGTCATTAAATCGACAAAAGTAAGAATTACAAGTAGATAGAATAGAAACTCAACTTCGATTCTCTGAAAAATCAACAGTTGGCTCACAACAAGGACTTGAGCAAGAAGAAAAGTCCAGACATGTAAAGACTTTAAACTACGTACGCTGAAATGATAACTTAAGAGATTGGATAGGAAAAAGAAAAACCAGATATAATTAACAGCAACAAAGGCAGTATTCCCAACTACATAAGTCAGCATGAGGCCCCAACATAGCCAAGATAAGCGCTGGCTCTTAGTTGTTAAAACACCCAAATATGCCACTACAAATAGAATATCAATCAATAAATGCCAGGCAGAAAGCCACCCAGTCACTACAGGTAGAATGGGGAAAAACATAAAAATTAAACTGGCCCAAAACATATAGTGTATGCTTTTCAGTCTTTCAAGCATTAAGCATTCTCCTTATGATCTTGAAGGTAAATGGTCAAACCAAACAAAACTGCTGAAAAAACAAGTAGATAAACTGTGGCTGATAGATTGATGCTACCCTCGTTTAAGAAGGTCTTGAGCAACTCCATCAACTGATAAGTTGGTAGACACTTCCCGATTGCTTGCATCCAGTCTGGAAATAAAGAGATGGGCATCCAGAGTCCGCCTAAAACAGCCAAGCCTAGATAAAGAAGATTGCCCACGACAGACATCAGCTGACTAGAAGGCAAGAGTGTCAAGGTCAAGCCAAGCGCTACAAAAGCTACACTTCCTACTATCAGCAAGAACGCAGCCCCAATCCAATTTCCAAGAGACATATCCACACCTCTGACCAAGTGCCCAACTGAGAAAACAACTAGGATTGAGACCAAATAATCAACCATCATACTTGTTATCTTTGATAGATAATATTCTACCATATTTACAGGGGTATGGCGCAATGTTTTCTGCCAGTTGTTCATCTTGTCGGTATGTAAAACAACTGGGAATGAGAAGATAGCTGTTGATATCATGGAAAAGGCAGTCATAGAGATAAGGTAATCACGCATAAAATTCGCGGGTCCACCTGGTGTGTCCTGGTACATGCCAGAAAAGAATAGATAGAAGGCTGTCGGCATCCCTACGGATAATAGATAGTAGACTAATTGTCGTTTGGTCAATAGAAATTCTATCTTATTTAATGCTATCCATTGTTTCATCTTAGTCATCTCCCTTTTGTGTTTCTTCAAAGATTGTATCCAGTAAGCTACGATTATTGACTTCAATTTCTTGAATCCTACATCCTGCTCGGACTAATAGTTCCCAGAAAGCATCTGCTTCGCGTGTGACTACTTGTAGAGCATCCTGTTTTTGTGACCAGTTTTCAACCAAGTTTGACTTCTCAACGACTTCCTTGTAAGCTAGAGGAAGGATAAAATGCTTTTCAATCTCCTCACTACGCATAGCTAGAGGCGTCGTATCACGAATCAACTCTCCCTTATTTAAAACCAAAATCCGGTCAGCTGTATGCTCTACCTCTTCGATATAGTGAGAAGAATAGACAATGGTCACACCATTTTTCTTTAACTGATCGACAATTTCCCAAAAACGTTGACGAGTTGAGGTATCCATAGCCGATGTAGGCTCATCTAAAAAGACAAGCTTTGGTCGCCCAATTAAGGCCAAGACAAAAGAGAAAAGACGCTTTTGTCCACCTGATAATTTTTCTGCGAATTGCTCTTTTTGTTGCTGGTCAAACTGCAATAGTTGATCAATTTCCTGCTCGCTCAAGGGATTTGGATAGATACGTTGAAAGAAAACAATCAACTCTTTAACCTTTAATTTTTGAACAATTACATTTTCTTGAGGGAGATAGGATCTTGTGTAGTCTAACTTAGAGCTCGTTACCGGCAAATCTTGGATAGATACTTGCCCACTGGTGACCAGTTTATCTCCAAGCAAACAGTCCAAGAGTGTCGTCTTTCCTGCTCCGTTTGGCCCAATCATGGCAACACATTCACCTTCAGCTACCTCAAAGGAAATATCCTTCAAAATAGCCTTGCCCTTGATGTTTTTATTTAGGCTTTATACCTTAATCATATTCATGATATTCTCCTTTCAGCCACTCCTTTCCCATAGGAAAGGCGATAAAAATCATAAATCCTAGTCCCCAGGCACCACGGATGAATTGGTGAAGGAAGGCTTGATCAAACCAACCTGTAAACATTTCTACAAACCATACCACTAGTGATAGTCCAATAAAAAGATAGAGAAACGCTTTTTTCATTTTTCAAACTCCTTTTTCACATCTGAGACTAATTTCAAACCTTCTCGGATAAGCCAGGACATCATTCCAAATCCTGCAAATAGCTCCCAAGGAAAATGATAGAAATCTTCATCCAATCCTGAGAACATGAGATAAGTCACGACTCCTGCTGCTACTAGACTCACTGCGACAATTACTTTATGTTTCATTTTTTTCTTCCTCCATTTGATACATCTAGTATAATTCTTTGAATCTACTGCCACTAGAAGCTTCTGTCATGAGGAGATATGACAAATGTCATAAAAGATTCTGTTCAAAACAAGCAAGATACACTATACAATAAAACACAAGTAGAAAAAATCTAAGGCAGCTTCCTCAAAAGAAATATCAAACCCAATTCACACTATATTGAACACTAATACTTATTTAAAATCAAAAGATCGGAAATTTCCATCTCAAAAACATATATATTATAGGCAGAGCAAAAAACTCTTCAATTACTTTCTTAAAAGTTTGTAAGAATTATACAATCTGTTAAATTTTAATTTATGTACCTAAACTACAGTATTCATTGAACAAATCAGGAAACAAAAAAATATACGCGATCAAAATGAATTACTGGAATTCAAAAAAAGAGAGAAGCAAACTGATTCTCTCTTAATTTTGTACTTTCTCGAGCTTAGCTTTTCTTCAACCCACTACAGTTGGCAAAGAGCTAAATAAAAAAGATACATTTACGTATCTCTGTAATGAATCGGGAAGACAGGATTCGAACCTGCGACACCTTGGTCCCAAACCAAGTACTCTACCAAGCTGAGCTACTTCCCGAGTTAAAAAGAAAAATGCACCCTAGAGGAGTCGAACCTCTAACCGCCTGATTCGTAGTCAGGTACTCTATCCAGTTGAGCTAAGGGTGCTCATTATATTATGCCGAGGACCGGAATCGAACCGGTACGATCGTTACCAATCGCAGGATTTTAAGTCCTGTGCGTCTGCCAGTTCCGCCACCCCGGCCTCTCTAAGCGAACGACGGGATTCGAACCCGCGACCCCCACCTTGGCAAGGTGGTGTTCTACCACTGAACTACGTTCGCACCGTTTTCTTCTATCTAAAAATGCCGGCTACATGACTTGAACACGCGACCCTCTGATTACAAATCAGATGCTCTACCAACTGAGCTAAGCCGGCTCATTTATTATATCTTAATGCGGGTTAAGGGACTTGAACCCCCACGCCGTTAAGCGCCAGATCCTAAATCTGGTGCGTCTGCCAATTCCGCCAAACCCGCATATATGACCCGTACTGGGCTCGAACCAGTGACCCATTGATTAAAAGTCAATTGCTCTACCAACTGAGCTAACGAGTCTAAAATAACTTACGTTATTCTAACGGTCCCGACGGGAATCGAACCCGCGATCTTCGCCGTGACAGGGCGACGTGATAACCGCTACACTACGGGACCTATGGGAGTTAACGGGATCGAACCGCTGACCCTCTGCTTGTAAGGCAGATGCTCTCCCAGCTGA